>WFXV01000134.1 GCA_015490435.1 Thermaceae bacterium | reverse complement strand
GTCCTCGGGCTCGGGGGGGAAGATGCCGGTCTGCACCGCCTGGCCCGGAACCACCTTGAGCTCGAACCGGGGGGCGGCGGCCCCCAGCCGGCTCAGGGCTTCCTTGATCAGGGGGGCGTAGTGCTTTTGGATCCACTCGGCGGCGAAGCTGGTGGGGACGCTGAGCTCGAGCACCCCCTCCCGCACCCCGAGCGGGCGGATCCGCTCGAACCAGGTGTGGAACTCGACCTCGCTCACGTGGGCTTTGATGTGGTCCAGGGCCTCCTGCCAGATCTCGACTTCGGTGATCACCTTCCACCCCCAGGGCCCCCTATTTTAATCGCCGGGGCGCGGAGGCTATGCTCGTAGGGATGAACGTTTCACGTGAAACGTTCGACGTGGTGGTGATCGGGGGCGGCCACGCCGGGGTCGAGGCCGCCTACGCCGCCGCCCGGATGGGGGCGCGGGTGGCGCTTTTGACCCTGGACCCCGCCCGGGTGGGGGCAATGCCCTGCAACCCGGCGGTGGGCGGGCCGGGCAAGAGCCAGCTCGTCCACGAGGTCACCGCCCTCGGCGGGCTGATCGGCCGGGCCGCCGACCGGGCGGCGATCCACACCCGGGTCCTGAACCGCTCCAAGGGGCCCGCGGTCTGGAGCGAGCGGGTCCAGACCGACCGCGACCTCTACGCCCTCGCCGTCCAGGAGCTGCTCTTCGCCCACCCGAACGTGACCCCGGTGCGCGGCGAGGCGGTGGACTTCCTGATCGAGAAGGGCGCCTTCGCCGGGGTGCGGACCGCCGACGGCCGGGTGCTCCGGGTCCCGGCCGGGGTGCTGGCGGCGGGGACCTTCCTCAGGGGGACGATCTGGTACGGGCTGAACGCCCGCCCCGCCGGGCGCCAGGGGGAGCCCCCCGCCCGCTGGCTCTCGGCGGCGCTTTCCCGCATCGGCCATCGGCTCATGCGCTTCAAGACCGGGACCCCGCCCCGGATCCGGGCGGACACGATCGACTACGACGCCCTCGCCGAGGTGCCCCCGGACGACCCCCCGGCCACCTTCTCCGGCGAACCCGGGCCCCACGCCACCGCCCTTCCCACCTGGATGACCCGGACCACCGGGGAGACCCACCGCCTGATCCGGGACAACCTCGGCTTCTCCCCGCTCTACGCCGGCAAGATCGAGGGGGTGGGGCCGCGCTACTGCCCCTCGATCGAGGACAAGGTGGTGCGTTTCGCCGACAAGGAGAGCCACCTGCTCTTCGTCGAGCCCGACGGGCTCTACACCAGTGAGGTCTACCTGCAGGGGTTTTCCTCGAGCCTGCCGCCCGAGGTGCAGGAGCGGATGGTGCGCTCGCTGCCCGGCTTTGCCCGGGCCGAGATCCAGCGCTACGCCTACGCGGTGGAGTACGACGCGGTGGACCCCACCGAGGTCACCTGGGGCCTCGCCTCCCGGAGGCTTCCCGGGCTCTTCCTCGCGGGGCAGGTGCTCGGGACCTCGGGCTACGAGGAGGCGGCGGCGCTCGGCCTCCTCGCCGGGGTGAACGCGGCCCGCTTTGCCGCCGGGAAGGAAGAGGTCACCCTGCCCCGGAGCTCGAGCTACCTCGGGGTGATGGTGGACGACCTGGTGGGCAAGGGGGTTGACGAGCCCTACCGGATGATGACCTCGCGGGTCGAGCTCCGGCTCCTCGTCCGCGGGGACAACGCCGACGAGCGGCTGGTGCCGCTTGGGGTCGAATGGGGGCTTTTGCCAAAGGAGGAGGGCCTGCGCGTTAAGGAGAAGTACGCGCGGATCGCGCGGGAGCTCGCGCGGCTTTCCCGGGTCAAGCTGGAGGGGGTTTCGGCCCTTCACTACCTCCGCCGGCCCGAGGCCACCTACCAGGAGGTCTTGCGCCGGGTGGGGCCGCCCGAAGAGCCGCTTAGCCCCGAGGAGATGCGCCAAGTCGAGATCCGGGCCAAGTACGCCGGCTACATCGAGCGGCAGGAGAAGCTCCGGAAGCGGCTCGAAGAGCTCGCCGGGCACCCGATCCCTGGGGGGGTGGATTTCTCCCGCGTCCCCTCGCTCTCCAGGGAAGCCGCCGAGCGGCTCGCCAAGGCGCGGCCCAAGACGCTCGCCGAGGCGGCGCGGCTTCCCGGCGTGCGCGACTCCGACGTCACCGCGCTCCTCGTCTACCTGACCCGGATCGGGCGGAAGGCGGGATAGGGTGGAGGAAAGGATCGCCCGCTACCTCGAGCTCCTTCGCCGCTACGGCGCGGTCGCCGACCTCTCCTCCGGGCGGGTCCTGGAAGACCCCGCCCGCCTCCTCGAGGCCGCCCGGGCCTACGCCGAGGTCCTCCCCCAGGGGGCGCGGGTCCTCGACCTCGGCTCCGGGGCGGGCTGGCCGGGGATCCCCCTCGCGATCCTCCGGCCCGACCTCGAGCTCACCCTGGCAGAGCGGCGGAAGAAGCGGGCGGCGTTTTTGGACCTGGCTCGGGCCCGGCTCGGGCTCGCGAGCGCCCGGGTCTTCGCCGGCGACGTGCGCGACCTCGCGGGGCGCTTTCCCTATATCACCGCCCAGGCGGTGGCCCCCTTTCCCGAGGTCTACCGCCTCACCGCCCACCTCGAGCCCCAGGTCCTGCTCTCGGTCAAGGGCCCGGGCTGGGAGGAAGAAGTGGCCGCGCTTGGGGGACGGGTGTTTCACGTGAAACCGCTCGGCGAGGGGGGTACGCTGGTGGCGGTCGAGGTGGGGAAGCGGTGATCCTGGCCATCGCCAACCAGAAGGGCGGGGTGGGCAAGACCACCACCGCGATCAACCTCGCCGCCAGCCTGGCGGAGAAGGGACGGAGGGTGCTGCTCGCCGACCTCGACCCCCAGGCGAACGCGACCTCGGGGCTCGGGGCGGTGCCCGGCGAGCCCGACCTCGGCGACTACCTCCTCGGGGACGCCGCCTTCGGCGAGGTGCGGCTTCCCCTCAAGGACCTCGGGTTTGACCTCGCGCCCGCCGGCGAGCGGCTGCTCGCGCTGGTGGCGGCGCCCCCCGACCCCGCCGTCGCCCGTCGGCTCTCCGCCCTGGGCGAGGGCTACGACTACGTGATTCTGGACACGCCCCCGAGTGTGGGGCCGCTCTCGCTGCTCGCCCTTTTCGCCGCCGGCGGGGTGGTGGTGCCGCTCCAGACCGAGTACTACGCCCTCGAGGGGCTCGCCCAGCTCCTTCGGACGCTGGAAGAGGTACGACTAAGACAGAACCCGAAACTCCGCCTCCTCGGCATCCTCCTCACCATGTACGACCGCCGTACCGTGCTCGCCCGCCAGGTGGTGGAGGAGGTCAAGAAGCATTTCGGCGAGAAGGTCTTCGAGTCGGTGATTCCGCGAAGCGTGCGTCTGGCCGAGGCCCCGAGCTTCGGGCTCCCGGTGGTGCACTACGCCCCCGGCAGCCCGGCGTCCTGGGCTTACCACGCCTTCGCCAGGGAGGTGATTCGACGTGTCGAGACGGCGTAGCGGGTTGGGGCGGGGGCTCGACGCCCTTCTCCCCACCCCCGAGGGCGGCGAGCGGCTGGTGCGGCTGCCCCTCGCCCTGATCGAGGCGGGGTCGGTGCAGCCGCGGGGCCGCTTCGACGAGGCGGCGCTCGAGGAGCTCGCCGCCTCGATCCGAGAAAAGGGGCTCTTGCAGCCGGTGGTCGTCCGTCCCAAGGGGGACGGCTACGAGCTGGTCGCCGGCGAACGGCGTTTCCGGGCGGCCCAGCGGGCGGGGCTCTCCGAGGTGCCGGCGATCGTCCGCGAGCTCGACGACCGGGCCGCCCTCGAGCTCGCCCTGGTGGAAAACCTCCAGCGGGAGGACCTCTCCCCGGTGGAGGAGGCCCGGGGGTACGCGCGCCTTGCCGAGATGGGCCTATCCCACGAGGAGATCGCCCGAAGGGTGGGCAAGAGCCGGAGCGCGGTGACCAACGCCCTCAGGCTCCTGCAGCTCCCCGAGGAGGCGCTCGTCGCCCTCGACGAGGGGCGGATCACCGCCGGGCACGCCCGGGCCCTCCTCATGCTCCCCGAGGACCGGCGGCTTTGGGGGCTCCGGGAGATCCTGGAAAAGGGCCTCTCGGTGCGCCAGGCCGAGAAGCTGAAGGACCGGCTGAAGGCCGCCCCCCGGCGGCCCGAACCCCACCCTGAGCTGGTCCGGGCCCTGGAGGAGCGGCTCGGGATCCGGGTGCGGATCACCGGCCGCCGGCGGGGCCGGGTCGAGCTCTTCTACTCGAGTGAGGAGGAGCTCAAGGGGATTCTCGAGCTCCTCGGCGCCGAGAATCAGTAGGGCCCGAGCCGAACCCGGATCGCCCCCTCGAGGTCGGTGCGGTGCACCCGGGCGCCCTGGGCCCGGATCCGCACGAGGGTCTTTGGGCCCGGGTGGCCGAAGGGGTTCTTCCCCACCCCGATGAGCACCACCTTGGGCCGGGCCTTTTCGAGCACGGCCTGCCCGGTCCCGTTCTCCGCCCCGTGGTGGCTCGCCACCAGGACGTCGGCAGGAAGGGCTGGGAGGCCGTCCTCGAAGCGCCGGGGCAGGTCGCCGAGGACGAGCACCGCCCGCCCCCGCCAAAGCGCCCGCACCACCAGGCTCCGGGCGTTGTCCCCGGGTGGGGTTTGGGCCCTCGGGTGCCAGACCTCGAGGGTGAGGGAGCCGAGCCGCACCCGGTCGCCGTAGGCGGCGACGAGGTGGGGCACGCCCATGAGCCGGGCAAGGGTGAGCGCGGGGTCGTCCTCGGGGTAGTGGGGGCTCGTGAGCACCGCCCCCACCGGGTGTTCCCGGAGAATGCGGGGGGCGGCCCCGGCGTGGTCGCGGTCGGGGTGGGTGAGGACGAGGAGGTCGAGGTCGTCCACCCCGAGCGCACGGAGTGCCCGCAGGACCCGGCCCGCCGCCCAGTCGGGCCCGGCGTCGACGAGCGCCTCGACCCCGCCGGGGGCCCGGATCAGGGTGGCGTGTCCCTCGCCGACGTCGAGCTGCCAGACCTCGAGCACCGGCAGGGCCCGGGGCAAGAGGGCGGCGAGCGCCGCGGCGAGGACGAGGGCCGCCGCCCGGGGCGCGGAGAGCCTGCCCCAAAGCGCGAGCAGGATGGCGAGAAGCGCGAGGTAGTAAAGCCCAAAGCCGCTCGGGGCGATCGCCCCCCAGGTGAGCGCGGGGGCGCCGGCGAAGGCGTCCGCCACCCAAAGGAGCGCGCGGCCGGTGAGCTCGAGCCCAGGGGCCAGGAACCCGAGGCCCAAGAGCTTCAAGAACCCAAGCGGCACGAAGACCGCCGCGAGCGGCAGCGCGAGGAGGTTCGCAAGCGGGCTCAAGAGCGACACCCGCCCGAAGGCGTCGAGCACCAGGGGGAGGACCGCGGCCTGCGC
Organism: Thermaceae bacterium; assembly: GCA_015490435.1. GTDB lineage: Bacteria > Deinococcota > Deinococci > Deinococcales > Marinithermaceae > WFXV01. The sequence continues at coordinate 1,508 of WFXV01000134.1, read as the reverse complement.
CGCCAGGGTGGCGAAGAGTCCGCCCAGGACCCAGCGAACCCCCGCCGCGAGCGGCTGGATGCCGCGGTAAAGGGGCGGTAGGAAGAGCCCGAGCCCGGCCACCGCCAGGTAGGAAAGCCGAAAGCCGAGATCGTAAAGCGCCCAGGGGGCGAGCACCAGCTGGATCGCGAGCGCGAGCACCAAGGCGGCGAGGAGCCCCGGCTGCCCCCGTCCCCAAAAGAGCGCGAGCAACACCGCCCCCGCCATCAGCGCCGCCCGCACCAGGCTGGGGCTCGGGCCGGCGAGGGCGAGGTAACCGGCGAGCACCAGGAGCGCCATGGGGTAGCGGGCCCGGCCCAAGGGGGCGAGCAAGATCAGCAGGAACCCGAGCAGGAAGCCGACGTGGAGGCCGGAGAGCGCGAGCAGGTGGCCGAGCCCGGCGCGGCGGAAGGCCTCGGCCTCGGCCAGCGCCGCCCGCTCCCCGAGCACCAGCGCCCGGGCGAGCCCGGCGACCGGGGGCGAGAGCCCGGCGGCGAGGCGGGCCGCGGCCTGGGCGCGGGGCCCCTCGCTCGGGCGCCAGGCGAGGAGCCGGGCGTCGGCGAGCACGGCGGTGATCCCCTTTCCCCGGAGCCAGCCGGCGAGGTCGAACCCGCCCGGGTTCCGGGGCCGCGCGGGCCGGGCCACCCGCCCCTCGACCCGAATCCACCCGTCCTCCGGGCGGGGAAAGAGCCGGGGGTAGATCGCCCCCTCCCGGGCGTAGAGGACGCCCCGGACCAGGGGGCCCTCGAGCAAAAGCCGCTCGCCGACGCGCCCCTTCCAGGGGTCCGGGTGCAAGAGGATCGAGAAAAGCACGAGCAAAAGCCCAAGCATCCCCGCCCGCCGCGCGTTCGGGGGTAGGAGCCACGCCGCGGGGAGCAGCAAAAATCCCCAGGGCACCCCCGCCAGGGCGCCGGCGAGCGCCCCCAGGGCGAGGGCGTAGACCGGGGTCATGGGGCCACGTAGGGGCGGAGGCGCTCGAGCGTCTTAGGGCCGATCCCCGGCACCCGGAGGAGGTCCTCGACCCGGAGGTAGGGCCGGTGAGCGACGATCCTCCGGGCGAGCGCCGGCCCCACCCCGGGGAGGGCCTCGAGCTCGGCCAGGCTCGCCCGGTTCAGGGAGACGCGGGCCTCCCGGTAGGGCGAAACCTCGATCCGGGCGGGGGCGAAACGAACCGAAAGCCGGGGCCAAAGCGCGACCGCCCCGGCGAGGAAAATGGCGGCAAGGAGGAGAAAAAAGAAGTGGTTTTCGCCTAGAGGTCGGCGACCCGCCATTCCGCGAGCCCAAGCCCAAGCCCCCCGAGCACGAGCCCGCCCATCCAGAGGGGGTCGAGCTCGGGGTGCAGGTAGAGGGCGGCCCCGGTGAAGCCCCAGGTGAGCAGGGCGAGGAGCTTCAGGGGTAGGCGCAGGGGGCTCGCCTTCCGGGGCGCCGGGGCCTCGGCCGGCGCCGGCGGGGGCTCGGTAGGAGGCGGCGCCTTCTCGGCCTCCTCTTCC
>WFXV01000133.1 GCA_015490435.1 Thermaceae bacterium | reverse complement strand
GTATAAGAGACAGGGGGCGGGGCGGGTGGTGGTGGCGGTCCCCACCGCCTCAGAGACCGCCGTCGCCCGGGTCCTTCCCGAGGTCGACGCGCTCTACGTCGCCAACCTGCGCACCGGCCCCTTCTTCGCGGTGGCCGACGCCTACCAAAACTGGCGGGACCTCGGCTTGGAGGAGGTGGCGGCGCTACTGGCCGCGGCGCCGAAAGAGCCCCTCGAGCAGGAGGGCGAGCACCCCGACCACCACCAGGGAATCGGCGAGGTTGAAGACCGGCCATAGCCCGGGGCCGATGTCGAGGTAGTCGATGACGTAGCCGCGCCCGATCCGGTCGATGGCGTTCCCCAGCGCGCCGGCGGCGATCAGCGAGAGGGCGAACCGGGTCCAAAGGGCGCTTTTGCCGTAGCCGAGGTAGAGCAGGATCAGCACCCCCACGGCGAGGCTCAGCCAGCCAAGGAGCTCGCTGTTTCCCTGAAAGAGCCCGAAGGCGATGCCGGTGTTTTTCACGTAGGTCAGGTAAAGGCCGGGGAGGAAGGGGTCCGGCACCGGGTCGAGGGTGCGCTCGGCCCAGAGCTTGAAGATCTGGTCGAGCACGATCAGGACCGGCACCAGGAAAGTGGCCACGCCCCGAGTCTAGCACGAGACCGCCGTCTCCTATATAATCGGGCGCTGAGACGCGCCGCGGGCGCGAGGGGAGAAGAGCCATGTCCAGGATCTGCGAAGTCAGCGGAAAAAGGCCGATCGTGGCCAACAAGATCGTCCGCCGCGGTAAGGCGAAGCGCGAGGGCGGCGTGGGTAAGAAGACCACCGGCATCTCCAAGCGCAAGCAGTACCCCAACCTCCGCAAGCTCCGGGTGCAGGTGGCGGGCAAGACGATCACCCTCAAGGTGGCGATGAGCCACGTGGACAAGGTATACGAGGCCCTGCCCAGGCTCCGGGGGATGAAGCTGGAGCAGATGAGCGAGGCCGAGATCAAGCGCGCCCTGCTCCGCCTGCTCCGCTAGCGGAGGCCGCTCGGCCCCCGGGGCATGCGCCCCGGGGGCTTTTTGTATTCTTGCAACACAGGATCCTACCCCATGCCCCCACAAGGTATGCAGCGGGTACGAATATTGCGTATGAACATCGGGTACTAGACCCGCATACGGGTCCCGATTAGGCCACGGCGCCCGTCCGGACTTCTGAATAATACGCGCGTCTTTTTGGAGGGTTCTTGCAGGGAGGTGAGGTGTCTTGCACGCGGGTACGGTTCGGCGCCGGTTTCAGTGGCGGTCCTTCGCGGCCAACTTGCTCCTGATCTCGGCCCTGGTGGAGATCGTCTCCGGGATCTACCTCTACACCCCGGGCTACATCGCGAGCGTGATCAACTTCAACTTCCTGGGGCTGAACTTCCGCCAGTGGGCGATCGTCCACACCGTCTTCGGCCTCGTCTTCTTGATCGTGGCGGTGTGGCACATCGTCTACAACTGGCGCCCCATCGTGCGCTACATCACCGGGCGGGCGCGGGCCGCCCTCGGCTACCGGCGGGAGCACTTTTGGAGCCTCCTCGTGGCGCTCTTTTTCTCGGTGACCTCGATCGCGAACTGGCCGCCCTCCGGGCCGATCTGGGACTACCGGTACACCCTGCGGGAGTACTGGGTGGCCTGGGGTTTTACCCACATGACCGTGGCGGACCTCGCGAAGAACCGGAACGTTCCGGTGGAGAAGGCGATCGCCCGGCTCAAGAAGTACGGCATCGAGGCGAAGCCGGATAGCAACCTCGCGGAGCTCGCGAAAAACTCCAAGTACACCGCTTACGACCTGTACCTAATCGTTCGGGGGCGGCGGCCCCAGACCCGCTAGGAGGTGGTAGGGATGGCGGTGCTCAAGCGCGAAAAGGATCGCTCCGCGGCCCGGAGGGCCTTCAACTGGCGGGTCTTCGTCGTGGACCTGCTTCTGTGGACCGCGTTCATCGACGTGCTCTCCGGGATCTTCCTCTACACGCCCGGGCACTTCGCCCACAGCCTGCACGTAAACCCCCTCGGGCTCACCTTCCGGCAGTGGGCGGTCTGGCACACGATCGTGGGATTCGTGCTCACCTTCGCGATCCTCTACCACATGGTCCTGAACTGGCGGCCCCTGGTGGCCTACATCCGGCAGCGGGCCCGGGCGCTCGCGCTTCGGAGCGAGTTCCTTTGGGCCCTGCTCATCTCCGCTTACCTCGTCGTCGCCACCGTGCTCTACTGGCCGCCGGTGAGCACGATCTGGGACTTCCGCACCACCTTGAACGGGGTCTGGGCCTACCAGGTCTGGAAGGACGAGACCGTGGCCGACCTCGCCAAGATCCGCCGCCTCAAGGTCGAGCAGGTCCTCGCGCGGTTTAAGAAGTACGGAATCGAGGCCGCGCCCGAAGAGAAGCTCGTCGAGGTGGCGAAGCGCTCCGGGTACCCCGTCTACGACCTTTACCTGATCGCCCGCGGGCGCGAGCCCGCCCTCCGCCGCTAGCCGGCGGGCTCTTGGGCCGGGGCGGGGCGGGCGTCCCCGCCCCTCTTGCCTTCGGGGATAAAGGTCAGGCGGGGCTCGGCCTCAAAGCGGAGCTCCCCGGGGATCTGCCCCTTTCGCTTGGCCCAGCGGTAGGCGTGGTCCCAGGTCTTGCAGAAGGCGCAGACCTCGCCGGTGGTGGGGTAGCCGCAGCGCTCGCACTCCTTAAGCGCGACCTCCTCGGCGGAGAGCCCCTTTTGCAAGACCGGCTCGATCTTCTTCAGGTACTGCTCGAGGAAGGTCTGCTTGGTGCCCGGCATCGCGGTCTCGAGCTTGTTGAGGGCCTCCTTGTAAAGGAGGCTTTTGGCCCCCACCGCGAAGGGGCACTCCTCGTGCTGGTAGGGGAGACGGCGAAGCAGGGTGTAGGCGAGGATCTCGCGCTCGGTGAGTAGGTAGAGCGGCTTCACCCTTTTCGCGAGCTTTTCCTTGGCCGGGAGCACCGGGCCCTGGCGCACCAGGGCGTCGGTCTGCCAGTGGAGGACGTTGCCTAAGAGGACGCTCGCCTCGTCGTCGAGGTTGTGGCCGGTGGCGACCGCGTCGAAGCCCTCCTCCACCGCCACCCGGTTCATCACGTAGCGCTTGGTGAGCCCGCAGACCGAGCAGGCGCGGCGGCGAGTGAGCTCGGCGAGCTCGGGGATGGAAAGGCGGTAGGCCTCCTTGAGGTCGACCACGATCAGGGGAAGGCCCCGCTCCTCGGCGAAGCGGCGGGTGGCCTCGAGGGCCCGCTTTGAGTAGTCGTCGATTCCGAGCTGGATGTGGAGCCCGGTGGTGTCGTAGCCGAGGCGGCGGAGCACCTCCCAAAGGGCGATCGAGTCCTTGCCGCCGGAGACCGCCACCAGCACCCGGTCGTCCTTTTCGAGCATCCGGTGGCGGCGGATCGCCCGCGCGACCTGGTGCTCGAACCACTCGAGGTAGTGCTCGGGGCAGAACGCCCGGCCCTGGCGCCGGACCTCGACCGCGGCCTTCCTTCCGCAGACGGCGCACTTCACCGCGCGCCCCCGGAGACGGCGGAGATGACCTCGAGGGTGTCGTCGTCGGCGACCTCGTCGTCCAGGGTCAGGAGCTCCTCGCCCCGGGCGACGATCACCCCCTCGGGGACGATGCCGAGCTCCTCCAGGACCTCGCGGACCTTCTTCGGCCCTTTTAGCTCGCGTTCCTCTCGCTCCGGCGTGCGCAGGACGACCCTCATCCCCGACACCCTAGCACAGGGGGCGACCCGGCTAGAAGCGGTAGGCGAGGGTCATTCCCAGGGGGCTGAAGGTGGCCCAGCGGGGCTGGTCGGTCCAGAGGGGGGAGACCACAAAGAGGCTCGCTTCGAGGCCGAAGGTGAGCCGGCCCTCGAGCTCAGGCACCGGTACCCGCACTCCCAGGGTGAGCCCGGGCAGGACGCCGTACCCGAGCTGGCCGTCGTCGCTCCCCAGGTAGGCGCGAAGCCGGGGGCCGGCGTAGGCCTCGCCGTAGCGGGCGGGGAGGGGCCAGGTCCAGCTCGCGTCCAGGGCCAGCCCGTAGACCGCGTGGACGATCTCTTTGCCCTCGTCGTAGTCGTAGGTGGTGTACTCGAGGTAGGCGAGCCCCCCGTGACCGAGAGCGCGTCGTGGTGCGCGGCGACCCGCGCCTTGGCGCCGCCGATCCAGCCCCCCACCCCCACCAGCGCGCCCTGCCATCCGTCCGCCTGAAAGCCCAGCGCGGGCCCCTCGGGCCCGAGCACGAGGAAGACCCCGTCCTCTTCCTGGCGCAGGGCGCAGGCGCTCGTGGGGTAGGGGCCAACCTGGTAGCCGGCGCCCCCGGGCGGCGGGCCGTAGGCGCCCGGAGCGCAGGCGGCCAAGAGGAAGAAAAGCGCGAGGAGGTAGACGGCTTGTTTTCATGATCTCATTCTAGCGAGCGCGGGGAGGGCGCTTGAACCCGGACGTACACATGTGAGACTCGATCAATAAGAATGTGGGGACCACTCCAGGAGAGAGGAGGTCCCCACGGATGCGGCTTACTACGGTTGGCCGGGAAGCATGGCGGGGAGCAAAGAGGGCCCAAGCTCTCATCGAAGCTGGGGC
>WFXV01000132.1 GCA_015490435.1 Thermaceae bacterium | reverse complement strand
GGTCAGAACCGGGAGCGCCGCGTTCACCGCCCCGCCCCCGAGCGCCACCAGGAAGACCGCGAGCGCCGCCCAGAGCGCGAGGGGATGGGCGAGCACCTCCCGCCAGCCGCCCGGCGCGCCCGGCGCCTCCGGTCGCCCGACGAAGAGCCCGAGGGCAAGAAGCAAGGCGAGGAGAAGGAGCCCGCCGGCGACGTAGAACCCGGCGAAGACGCCGAAGCGCTCGAGAAACGCTCCCGAGGCCGCCGGCGCCACCACGAAGATCACCCCCGAGCCGGTCTGCCAGAGCGCGTTCGCCCGCGAGACCCGCTCCGGAGGCACCCGCATCGGCACCGCCGCCGGAACCAGGGTGTAGATCAGGTAGTCGGAGAGGGCGAAGGCAGCCCCTAAGAAGAGCCCGGACCAGAGCCGGCCCACGCCGAGCGCGAGCAAGAGCGGAACGACCGGCAAAAAGAACGCGATCCTGAGCCCGAGGCCCCGCTCCAGGCGGTCGAGCAGCGGGGCCAGAAGCGTCGCCACCGGGAGCTGCACCCCGTTGTAGAGCACGAAGTAGGCCCCGGTGAGCCCCGCGCCGCCCTCGGCCTCGAGCCAGGAGACCACGCTCAAAAACGCGAACCACGAGGCGAGCTCGTAGCTCCAGGCGGCGGCGAAGAGGCGCCAGGGCATCCCGCCCGATGCTAAAATGAAAGTCCCCCGAAGCCATGGGTACGGTCTCGCAAACCCGCGCGCGTTTCCGGGTCCAAGAGCCCTACGTCCCCCGCTACCTCGAGCTCCTCGCCACCGGCGAGCTCGACCGGCGGGTGGAACGGGCCCTCGACGAGCTCTCCCCCTGCCGGGTCTGCCCCCCGCGACTGCCGGGTCGACCGCATGGCCGACCGGATCGGCGTCTGCCGCACCGGCCGCTTTGCCCGGGTGGCGAGCGCCTTCCCCCACTTCGGCGAGGAGGACGTGCTCCGTGGCACCCGGGGCTCGGGCACCGTTTTCTTCGCCGGCTGCAACCTCTTTTGCGTCTTCTGCCAGAACTGGGAGATCAGCCAGCGACCGGCGGGCGAGGCCCTGGGCCCGGAGGAACTCGCCGGAGTCTTCCTCTGGCTCCAGGACCAGGGAGTGCACAACCTCAACCTGGTCACCCCCGAACACGTGGTGCCCCAGGTGCTCGAGGCCCTGGCGATCGCCGCAAGGAAGGGCCTAAGGATCCCGCTCGTCTACAACACCTCGGCCTACGACGGCCAGGGGAGCCTCGCCCTCCTCGACGGGGTCGTGGACATCTACATGCCCGACTTCAAGTTCTGGAAGCCGAAGTCTGCCCGGCGCTACCTCGGCGCCGCCGACTACCCCGAGGCCGCCCGCGCCGCGATCCGGGAGATGCACCGCCAGGTGGGGGTCTTGAAACTGGGGGCCGACGGCCTCGCGAGGACCGGCGTGCTCCTCCGCCACCTGGTGGTGCCCGGATTTCTCGACGAGACCCGGGAGATCCTCACCTGGGTGGCCCGGGAACTCTCCCCCGACACCTACCTGAACCTGATGGGCCAGTACCGTCCCGCCTTCCGGGTGGGGCCGGACCGCTACCCCGAGCTGAACCGCCGCCCCTACCCCGAGGAGCTCGCCGAGGCCTATGCCGCCGCCCGCGAGGTCGGGCTCTGGCGCTTTGCGGACTAGGGCGCCTTGGCCACCACCTCGTGGTGCTCCACGAAGGGCGGGAAATCGAGCAGGAAGTCCCGGTCCTCGGGGTAGTACTTGGCGCGGGCGTAGTCCTCCCCGGCGAACGCCCGGATCGCCTCCAGGTCCCGCCAGAGGGTGAGCGTGGTGAACTCCACCGCGTCCTCCAGGTCCCTCCTGAGCACGTAGACCGCCAGGTTGCCCGGCACCGAGCGGTAGTCGGGCACCGCCCGCTCGGCGAGGAAGCGGGCGTAGGCGTCGGCTTTTTTCCGGGGCACCCGGCCCCGCCAGATGCGCACCACCATGCCCTTGATTCTAGGGGTACTTGTCAGGTGTAAACTGCCCCTGGGGGAATCGCGATGGAGGTCCGCTACCTCTTCCTGGACATGAACGCCTACTTTGCCTCGGTGGAGCAGCAGGACGACGAGAACCTCCGGGGCAAGCCCGTCTGCGTCGTCCCGGTGGAGGCCGAGACCACCGTCTGCATCGCCGCCAGCTACGAGGCCCGCCGCTACGGCGTCAAGACCGGCACCCCGGTCTACGAGGCCCGCGCCCGCTGCCCCCGGATCGTCATCCGAAAGGCCCGCCCCCGCCGCTACGTCGAGGTGCACCAGCAGATCCTGAAGGCGGTGGAGAGCGTCCTCCCCATCGAGGAGGTCCGCTCCATCGACGAGATGCGCTTCAAACTCCTTAAAAACGAGCGCGCGCGGGCGGAGGCGATCGCCAAGGAGCTCAAGAAGGCGATTCGCACCCAGGTGGGCGAGCACCTCCCGGCCTCGGTGGGCGGGGGGCCGAACCGGTTTCTGGCCAAGGTGGCCACCGAGCTCGAAAAGCCCGACGGCCTCGTCCTGATCCGGAAGGAGGACCTCCCCGAGATCCTCTGGGAGCTCGAGCTCACCGACCTCTACGGCATCGGCCGCCGCATGGAGCGCCGCTTGAACCGCCTCGGCATCTTCACCGTCCGCCAGCTCACCGAGGCCCCCCTCGAGCTCTTGCGCCGGGCCTGGGGAAGCGTCCTCGGCGAGCGGATGTACCGAAACCTCCGGGGCGAGGACCTCCCCGAGATCGAAACCCACCGGCGCTCGTTCGCCCACTCCCACGTGCTCTCCCCCGAGCTCCGGTCCCCGGAAAAGGCCCGCCTGGTGGCGGTGAGGCTCCTGGTCAAGGCCGCCGCCCGGATGCGCAAGGCGGGCTACGCCGCCGGCTCGCTCTTCCTGCACCTCCGCTTCCTCGAGGGCGAGGACTACGCCGCCTTCACCCACCTCACCCCCACCTTCGCCACCCGCACCCTGGTCTTCGCGCTAAGGCGCCTTTGGCCCGAGAACGAGCGCCGTCCGGTGCTCAAGGCCTCGGTCACCCTCGGCCACCTGGTGGCCTACCCGGGGCTTTCGCTTTTTCCCGCCGAGCGCAAAAACCAGCTCCTCGCCCAGGCCCTCGACTCCGTCAACCGCCGCTTTGGCCCCGACACCGTGCGCCCCGCTACCCTGGACCTCGTCGGCGAGGTCGGCGAGTACCGCATCGCCTTCGACAAGATGCCCGACTTCTCGGTCTAACTCTAACTGCGTCGACCCCCAATCGTGCAAAAACCCCGGGGGGTCGACGCAACTGAACCCGGACGTACACATGTGAGACTCGATCAATAAGAATGTGGGGACCACTCCAGGAGAGAGGAGGTCCCCACGAATGCAGCTTACTACGGTTGGCCGGGAAGCATGGCGGGGAGCAAAGAGGGCCCAAGCTCTCATCGAAGCTGGGGC
>WFXV01000131.1 GCA_015490435.1 Thermaceae bacterium | reverse complement strand
GGGCCGGCGGCTCGTCCTCGGCGGGGTGGAGATCCCCTCCGAGCGCGGGCCCCTCGCCCACTCCGACGGCGACGCCCTCCTGCACGCCCTCACCGACGCGGTGCTCGCGGCCCTGGCGCTCGGCGACATCGGCGCCCTCTTCCCCGACGCCGACCCGAAAAACGCCAACCGCCCTTCGCGGGACTTCCTCGAGGAGGCCGTCCGCCGCGCCCGGGAGCGGGGGTACCGGGTGGTCCAGGTGAGCGCCGCGGTGATCCTCGACCGACCCAAGCTCGGCCCCTACCGGGCGCGCATCCAGGAAAGCGTCGCCCGGCTGCTCGAGCTCAACCCGGAGCGAGTAGGTCTAAGCTTCAAGACCAGCGAGGGCCTGGCCCCCGACCACGTGCAGGTCCGGGCGGTGGCCCTACTCCTTCCCCTCGACCAGCCCTAGGCCCGCGTCCCAAAGGTCCATCTGCCCCTCGACCACCTCGAGCAAGATGGCCGAGGTCTCGGCCATGCCGAGCGCCTCGATGGCCACGTCGGCGAGCTCCTCGAAGTCGTGCAGGAAGGCCTCGATCACCGCCGAGGTCCGCCGCTCCCAGTACTCCCGGGCTAGCTCGTCCTCGGGCTCCAGGGGCTTCATCCCCTCGTAGAAGAGCCGGGTGCCCAGCCAGAGCACGGTCATCGCCCGGTCCCAGCCCTCGCTAAACACCGCGCGAATGCGCTCAGCCCAGTACTCGATCACCGGGTCCTCGAGGCCGGGCTCGGCGTGGACCTCGAGCCAGTCGAGCTCCTCGGTGAGAAGCAGGAGCGCCTGGGCCACCACGTAGCGGTGGCTCTTCGGGATCTCCGAGAGCAGGCAGCCGATCGCCGCCGTCGCCCGCTCGAACCAGCGGAGCTCGCAGGCGAGCCAGCGGCGAAAGGCCCGTTCCGAGGGCGGGCGTTCCAGAAGGCGCAGAAGCGGGTGGTGCTTGGCGCGGTCCCAGATCTCCCGGTGCGCCGCCAGTAGCCGCTGGGTCGAGCGCATCATTTGAGCTTAACCCCGCTTGCCTCTTCGGGTTGTGGTTCATGACCACCGAAGCGCGTCCAAGTTTCGGACGCACCCGAGCCGCGACCCCGCCTCGCTTCGGTCCGCCTTGGGCAGGCTGGGAAACCGAGGTTGGAGGAGCGAGTCCAAATCAATCGGCGCGCTCCAGGCTCAAGAGCAGCGCCTCGACCTCCTCGAGGTAGGCGTCCTTGGGGACGAGCTCGTAGCCCCGGCTCCCCCGCGCGGCGTAGTAAGGCTGGTCGAGGCGGAGCCGCCGCCTGGGCTCCAGGTGGCGGCGGACCTCGGCGGGGCGGAAAAGCGCGCGAAAACCCACCGCCACCCGCTCGGTGGCGAGGATGAGGGCGAACCAAACCAGCCGAAGGCGCACGCCGTCCCCCTAGCGTCCGGGCTCGAGCACCAACCGCTCCTTGACCTTCCCAAGCCCCATCGGCAGGTACTCGCCCCGGGCCCAGAGCGGTAGCAGGTCGGCGTAGTGCCGGCTCAATACGTTCCCCGACTGCCCCATGGGGTGGACGAACCGGCTTTCCTCGGGGTGGGCGAGGTCGACGAGCTGGCGATAGGAGGGCCCCCAGAACATGCGGAAGTCCTCGGGGCGGTAGATGCCCACGTTCACCGTGTAGCGGTCGCCGCCGCGGGCGATGCTCCGCTCGAAGACGCGCCGCACCCGGGGGTCCTGGCTCATCACCGGGTGGGCGAAGACGGCGGGGTGAAGCTGGCCCCAGGGGGGAACCACTTCGCCGAGCCGCTGGAGGGCGGCCTCGAGCGCGTCGGCGGCGAACTCCATGCACTCCACCCCCCGCGCGGTGCAGGCGGCGTCGCCCTCGAGCATGGCCCGGAGCAGGTAACGGGGCTCCTCCCAGTAGCGCTCGCCCACCTCGGCCTCAGGGAGCCGCGAGAGCTCGGTGTACCAGGCCTCGAAGACGCTGGCCTCCTCGCTCTTCGCCCGGGTGTCGCCGTCCCAGGCGAGGAGGCGCTTTTGCCAGGCGCGGGCCCGCTCGCTTTTGGGGCGGAGGCGCTCGAGCACCGGCCGGAACGCCCGGTAAAGCAGGCTCACCTCGTCGAGCTGGATCGCCCTCAGGCTCTCCAGGTCGTGCCGCGGCCGCGATCGGATGAGCGCCCCGATCCGCTCGGCGCGGAAGGGCTCGGCCCAGTCCACCCCGAGGAGGTAGGGGTAGTCCTTGGGCACCGGCTTGTGGTTGGCGGTGACGATGTAGCCCTCGGGCGGGTCCTCGGCCCGGGGCAGCTCCTCGAAGGAGATCCAGCCCTGCCAGTCCCACTCGCCGGTGCCCGGCACCGGGTAGGCCCCCGAGTGGCCGGGTTTTCGGATCGGGATCCGGCCCGGCGCGACGTAGGCGATCTTCCCCGTCCGGTCGGCGTAGACGAAGTTCTGGCTGGGGGCGACGTAGTAGCGGAGCGCGGCCAGGAACTCCTCGAAGCTCCGCGCCCGCTGAAGGCGCAGGAAGGCCTCGAGGGTGGTGTCGCCGTCGTCCAGGCTCACCCAGCGCAGGGCCAGCGGGCGGGCGCCGGGGACCTCCACCACGTCGGAGATCACCGGGCCGTAGACGGTCTCCCGCACCCGGAGCTTCACAGGCGAGCGCCCCTTGACCCGGATGACCTCCTCGCGCACGCGGTAGGGGCGCACCTCGCCCCGGTAGCGGTAACCGCCCTCGGCCTCCTCGAGCACGTAGAGGTCCTGGACGTCGGCCCCCATGTTGGTCACCCCCCAGGCCACGTGGTCGTTCCGCCCGATCACGATCCCGGGTAGGCCGGGAAAGCTCGCCCCCACCGCGTGAAAGCCGGGGGCCTTGAGCTCCATCAGGATCCAGATCGAGGGGGCGGTGAGGCGGAGGTGGGGGTCGTTGGC
>WFXV01000130.1 GCA_015490435.1 Thermaceae bacterium | reverse complement strand
CGCCTTCGTGGACGGGGCGTTCAAGAAGCTCGGCGGGGTGCTCCTCGAGGCCGAGGTGCTCGGGGAGGAGCTCCACTACGCCCTGCTCGGCGTGGGGTTGAACGTCGCCGAGGGGGGGCTTCCCGAGGAAGGCGTCGGCCTGGTGCGCTTTTTCCCCGGGGCGCGGCGGGACGAGCTCTTGGTGCGGGTGCTTTCGGAGCTCGAGCGGGCGCTTGCGGAGCTCGCCGACCCCGAGGCCTTCGTCCGGACCTACAAGCTCCACGCCCTCACCCTCTTCCGCCCCGTGTACGCCCGCTGGGTGGGGGAGCCGATCCAAGGGGTGGCGGTGGACGTCGAGCCCACGGGTGCGCTCGTCGTCCGCACCAAGAGCGGGCGGAGAAAGCGGGTCACCGCCGGCGAGGTCGCCCTCGTCGGCCGGATCAGGGAGGTGATGGGATGACCACCGCGTGGGTACTGCAGAGGATCGAGGTCAAGGACTACAGAAAGGCGCTCTTCGTCGCCCTTCTCGGGAGCGTGTTCGTCGCCCTGCTCGCCCGGGTACAGCTCCCCTTCGTTCCGGTGCCGCTCACCGGGCAGACCCTGGGCGTCCTCCTGGTGGGTGGGCTCCTCGGCGCTCGGCTCGGGGCGCTCTCGCTTTTGCTCTACCTCCTCGAGGGGGCGCTCGGACTCCCGGTCTTCGCCAAGGGCGGCGGGCTCGGCTACCTGCTGGGCCCCACAGGGGGCTACCTCTTCGCCTTTCCCCTCGCCGCCTACCTCGCCGGCTACCTCGTCGAGCGGGGCGCCGCGCGTCGCCTCTTCCCGGCCTTTCTCGCGATGCTCGCGGCAGCGTGCTCGGTCTTCCTTCTCGGCGTGCCCTGGCTTGGCCTCTACCTCGGGGCGGATCTGGGCCGGGCCCTTTCCCTCGGGTTTTTCCCCTTCGTCCCCGGCGAGGTCTTGAAGGCCCTCCTCGCCGCCTTCATCTTCTATAGGGGGTACCGATGACGCTGGAGGTTCCCGAGATCCCGAAGACCGAGCGGGTCGAGCTTCCCGCCCGCGAGACCGCGCTCCTCGTCGTCGACATGCAAAACGACTTCGCCCACCCCGAGGGCGCCCTCTTCGTCCCCGACGCGCCGAAGACGATTCCCGTGATCCAGGGACTGCTCGAGCGCTTCCGGGAAAAGGGTGCGCCGGTCTTCTTCACCCAGGACTGGCACGACGAGGACGACCCCGAGTTTAAAATCTGGCCCCGGCACGCGGTGGCGGGTACCTGGGGGGCGGAGATCGTCGCCGAGCTCGCCCCTCGCCCTGGCGAGAAAGTGGTGAAAAAGCTCCGCTACGACGGCTTTTACGGCACGCCGCTCGACCATCTTCTGCGGCTCGCCGGGGTCAAGAACCTGGTGGTGGTGGGCACGGTGGCGAACATCTGCGTGCTCCACACCGCCGGGAGCGCCGCGCTGCGCTGGTACCAGGTGGTCCTGCCTGAGGACGGCACCAGCGCCCTCACCCCCTTCGACCTCCAGGCGGCGCTCCGCCAGGTGACCTTCCTCTACCAGGGCAAGGTGACCACCGCCGCCGGCATCGTGCTTTTGTGAAGGCGCCCCACCTCTTCGTCTACGAGGCGCCCGAGGAGGCGCTGGAAAAGCTGAGAAAAGACCCCGTGCTCGCCCCCCTCGTCGCCCGCCACGGGCGGGCCCGCTGGGGGGTGCACGGGGTCTTTCCCGCCCTGGTGCGGGCGGTCGCCGGTCAGCAGGTCTCGAACCAGGCGGCGAAGAAGATCTTCGAAAGGCTCTACCGGGCGACCGGGGCCGACCCGGAGCGCGTTTTGGCCCTTGAGGAGGCGGGCCTCCGGGAGCTCGGCGTCTCCCGGGTCAAGGCGCGGACCCTCCTCGCCCTCGCCGAGGCCGCCCGGGCGGGTGCCTTCTCGGACCTCGCCTCCCTTTCCGACGAGGCCGTGCGGGAGCGGCTCCTCGCCTTCAAGGGCGTGGGGCCCTGGACCGTGGACATGGTCCTGATCTTCGGCCTCGGCCGCGAGGACGTCTGGCCGGCCTCGGACCTTGGGCTGGTGCAGCAGGCGATGCGGCACTTCGGGCTAAAAAGCCGGGAGGTGGTCGCCCGGCTCGGCACGCGCTTTCGCCCCTACCGCTCGGTGGCCGCCCACTACCTCTGGGCGGAGAACGACGCGTAGGCTAGCTGGGCAGTCTTACCACGTTGTTCACACTAAGCCCCAGCCTTGAGACCGGTGCCTGGGCCTGGTTGCCCAAACTGGAGTGCGGCCGGTGCCAGTTGTGGTAGTGAAGCCATGCGGGGAGGTGGGCTTTACGCTCATCGGAACTTTGGTAAGCGTGGGCGTACGCCCACTCGTTCAAGAGGGTGCGGATGAACCGCTCCACCTTCCCGTTCACCCTCGGGGTATAAAGCTGCGTGGTCTTGTGCCGGACACCTAGCTGCTTGAGCACCCTTTGGAAACGCTTGGACTGGAAGGCTCTGGCATTATCGGTCATCACCGCCTGAACACGAACACCAATCCTGCGGTAGTAGCGCAACGCGGAAAGCAAAAAGGCCACCGCGCTCTCCTTTCGCTCGTCCCCCTTCACCTCCACGTAGGCCTGGCGGCTATGGGCGTCCACCGCAGCGTAGACCGCTTCGTAGCTGGCCCCGGGAGTAGCCCTGCGCCGATCCCCGGTCACCCGGTGCCCCGGCCGCTTAAAGCAGGCGAGCTTCTTGGTGTCCAGGTGAAGAAGGATTCCGGGAGCTTCGACCTCAAAGCGCCGGGGCGGGGGCTTGGGTTCCAGGAGCGATAGGCGGTGAAGGCCCGCGGTCTTGAGGATCCGGGCCACCGTGCTCTTGGAAACTCCAACCTTAT
>WFXV01000129.1 GCA_015490435.1 Thermaceae bacterium | reverse complement strand
TCTTTCACCACGTACCACGCACTACGAACCACGCACCAACTCACGCGGGAGTAGCTCAGGTGGTAGAGCGTCTGCTTGCCATGCAGAAGGTCGCGGGTTCGAGTCCCGTCTCCCGCTCCAAGGAGAGGCCCCCGGGGTGTGCCCCGGGGGCTTTTTTATTAGCCTTGAGAAGATGGCAAAGCTTATTCCCCTGCCCGGGCCCCGGGAGCGGGGCCCGCTCTCCCTCGAGGAGGCGCTTCGCCGCCGGCGCTCGCGGCGGGCTTTCCTCGAGGCCCCGCTTACCCTTTTCGAGGTCGCCCAGCTGCTCTGGGCGGCCCAGGGGGTGACCCACACCGAGGGCTACCGCACCGCTCCCTCGGCCGGGGTCACTTACCCCCTCGAGCTCTTCCTGCTCGCCGACCGGGTGGAGGGGCTTGTCCCGGGTGCCTACCGCTACCGGCCCGAAGCGCACGCGCTCGGAGCCTGGCGGGCGGGGAGACTTCTTCCCGCGCTTTACGAGGCCGCGCTTCGGCAGGACTGCCTGGCCGAGGCCGCCGCGGTCTTCGTTTTCGCCGCCGAGCTCGCCCGCACCGAGCGGCGCTACGGCCCCCGGGCGGGGCGCTACGTCTTCGTCGAGGTCGGGCACGCCACCCAAAACCTCCTGCTCGAGGCCACCGCGCTCGGGATCGGCGCGGTACCGGTGGGAGCCTTTGAGGAGGAAGGGGTGGCCGGAGCGGTGGGGCTTCCCCCCGCGTGGCCGCCTTTATACCTGGTGCCGGCAGGGCGGCCGCGCTAGACCCGCTCCCAGCGGGAGACGGCCATGGCCTGCAGGACGATGCGCTTGCCGTCCTCGCTGATCAGGTCGTAGTAGGTGTCGAGCATGCCGTTGTCGTAGTCGTCGTAGACGCGGACGCCGTAGACCAGGTAGTACCTACCTGCTTGGGGGTCGCGGAGGCGGTCGCCGGGTTTTAGGTTCTGGGCTTCGTCGCCGAGGTAATCCGCCATGGCCCTTCAGTCTACCGGATGCGCGCGGAAGGTCTGTAAGGCGGCGTCGATTTTCGAGGGGGGCAGGATCCCCTGGTAGCGGGCGCCGCTGCCCCCGCCCTTGGCGCCGAGGGCCCTTAGCTTTTCGAAGATCCCGCCGAGGTCGAGGGGAGCCTCGGGGTGCTTGCCGAGCACGAAGCGGACCCGCTCGCCCTCGGGGGCGACCAGGAGGAAGGCCGTCTCTGGCCGTTCGGAAAGCCTTTTCGCGAGCTCCGCGAGGGCAAGTGAGGGGACCTGGGCGGCGACCCTCGTACCCGGCAGGGATTCGTAGAGGAGGCCGGCGAGGGCGCGCTCGGCCTCGATCAAGCGGCCCTTGGTTTCGTAGAGCTCGCGCTCGAGCTTTTCCACCCGCTCGGGCACCTCGAGGGGCTGGCTCGCGAACTTGAGGGCGAGGCCCTTTAAGGCCTCGTGTTTCTTCCGGTAGTCCCCGAGGGCCTCCCAGCCGGCGGTGGCGTAGACCCTCGTCGTGTGCTTTTTGAAGCGCTCAAAGCCAAGGACCTTGATCGGACCGGCCTCGGCGGTGCTCCGTAGGTGGGTGCCGCCGCAGGGGGCGAGGTCCCAGTCCTCGATCTCGACGACCCGCACCGTGCCCCGCACCTTGGGCATCCGGCGAAGGGGCAAAAGCGGCACCCGGGCTTCCTCGACGAAGAAGGCGCGGACCGGCAGGTTGGCGTAGACCGCCCAGTTGGCGAGCGCCTCGGCCTCCTTGACCACGGCCTCGTCCGGGGTCATGTCGAAGTCGATGGTGAAGATGGGGTTTTTGAGGCTGACCGCCACCGTGTTCCACTTACCGGCACGGAGGAAGGCCTGGGAGAGGATGTGCTGGGCGGTGTGGCGCTGCATGTGGCGGTAACGGCGGGGCCAGTCGATCTCCCCCTCGACCACGGATCCGACCTCGAGGGGGCGGTCGGTGAGGTGGAGGATCTCCGAGCCGTGCTTTTCGTTCTCGTAGACATCCAGCACCCGAGCCTCCCCCAGACGGCCGGTGTCATGGGGCTGGCCGCCCGAGGTGGGGTAGAAGAGGGTCTGGTCGAGGCGGACCTCGTAGTGCTTCCCCTTGGGGCGCACCTCGAGCACCCGGGCCTCGAAGCGCTTGGCGTAGGGGTCCTCCCAGAAGAGCCGCTTGGTCACGCCCCTGAGCTTAGCGCCTTTTTCCCCTTTTCGGTGAGGCGGTAGACGGTGGGGATCTGAGCCTGGGGCTTTCCGGCCGCGGGGCAAAGGCGCTTTAGGCTGCAGCTCGCGCAGGCGACCCCGCAGGCCTTGCTTCCCTCGAAGGCCTCGCCCACGTAGCCGGCGGCGGCGAGGCGCGATAGCAGCAGGCGAAGGGTGCCCTCCTCGAGCCCAAGGGCCTCGGCGAGTTCGGGGAGGGTGCGGGGGTGCTGGAGCAGTTCGAGGAGCCGGCGGGTCACCGCAGGATCCGGGTCACGAGCAGGCTCATGAGGTAGGCCACCGAGAGCTGGTAGGCCACGCTGAAGGCGGCCCAGCGGCGGCCGAGCTCCTGGCGGAGCGCGACCAGGGTGGCCACGCAGGGGGTGTAGAGCAGCACGAAGACCAGGTAGCCGAGGGCGCCCCGGGCGTCGGTGGCGCGCCCGAGCGCGGCGGCGAGCCCGGGCGCGGAGGCCTCGGCCGGGGGCAGGAGCTGGGGCAGGCCGACGAGGGCCAAAAGGGCGGTGAGCGTTTCCTTGAGCGCGGTGAGGAAGGCCGCCGCCAGATCCTGGACCCCGGCGAGCAGGCCGAGGGCGGGGGTGGGCTCGGCCCCCAGGAAGCTCACCCCGAGCGTACCCACCACCACCTCCTTGGCGATGAACCCGGGGACGAGGGCGCCCACCAGGCGCCAGTCGGAAAAGCCGAGCGGGGCAAAGAGCGGCGAGAACGCCCGGGAAAACCGGGCGAAGAGGCTCTCCTCGAGCGGCCCCGGGGGCAGGTGCAGAAGCGCCCAGATCAGCACCATCGCGAGGAGGATGGGCCCGCTCGCCCCGCGCACGAAGTCCATGGTGCGCACGCGGGCCTGGGCAAGGAGCACCCGAAGGGGCGGCCAGCGGTAGGGGGGAAGCTCCATCACCCCGCTCGCGGGCTCGGTCTTCGCGATCCGGCCGACGAGGGCGGCGGTGAGGAGGCCGAGGGCGAGGCCGGTGAGGTAGAGGCCGAAGACCACGAGCGCCGCCCGGTCGGGGAAGAAGACCGCGGCGAAGAGCGCGAAGACGGGGAGCCGGGCGCTGCAGGCCATGAAGGGGATGGCGAGCGCGGTCTTCAGCCGGTCGCCGAAGGACTCGAGGGTGCGGGTGGCGTAGATCGCGGGGACGTTGCACCCGAAGCCGAGGATCATGGGAATGAAGGCGCGGCCGGGGAGGCCGACCGCGTGCATCAGGCGGTCGGCGATGAAGGCCGAGCGGGCCAGGAAGCCGCTGGTCTCCAAGAACCCCATCGCCAGGTAGAGGAAAAAGAGCACCGGGGCGAACGAGAGCACCGTCCCCACCCCGGCGATCAGCGCCCCCGAAACGAAGGAGGCGAGTAGCGGGGGGAGACCGAGCCCCCAGGTCCAGCCCGAGAGCACCTCCTGCACCCGGCCGATGAACGCCACCCAGGGGCCGGAGAAAAGGAAGGTGAAGCGGAAGACGAAGAGCATCCCGAGGAGGAAAAGCGCCGGGCCCAGGACGGGGTGGAGGACGAAGCGGTCGATCCGGTCGGTGAGGGTGGGGCGGGGGTTGTGTCCTTTGAGGACGCGTTTGAAGAGGTCGCGGGCGCGGGCGAAGCGGGCGCCGGTGAGCTCGAGGTAGGGGTTGATCCCGAGCTCGGCGAGCTCGGCCCGGGCGGCCTCGGCCGCGCGCCTTGCCGTTTCGGGGGCGGGGACCTTTTCCCCCGCGAGCAAAAGGGCGGCCCGCGCCCGGCGGCCGGGGCCCTCGAGCTCGGCCTCGATCGCCGCGAGCGCCCGCTCGATCGCCGGGGGGTAGACGACCGCCGGTCTTGGCCTTTCCGCGCGGTCGAGGGCGGATCTGAGCTCGGCCAGGCCCTCGCCGCGGCTCGCCACCACCGGGACTACCGGGACCCCGAGCTCGGCCTCGAGCGCCTTAGGGCAGAGCACGTATCCCTTGGCCCGGGCCTCGTCCATCAGGTTCAGGGCCACCACCATGGGCAGCCCGAGCTCGGTGGCCTCGAGCAAGAGGGGCAGGTTGCGCTCGAGGTTCCCCGCGTCCAGGACCACCAGCAAGACGTCCGGCGGGTCCCCGAGGAGGGCCTGGGTAGCGATCGCCTCCTCCGGGGTGGAAAAGAGCAGGCTGTAGGCGCCGGGGAGGTCGACGTAGACCCGTTCCCCCTCGGGGGTGCGCTCCCGGGCCTCGAGCCTTTCCACCGTGGTCCCCGGCCAGTTCCCCACCTGGAGGTGGGTGCCGGCGAGGGCGTTGATCAGGGTGGTCTTGCCGGTGTTGGGGTTGCCGAGGAGGGCGATCCTCCGCGCCCTGGGGGGCTCCTTGACCGGGTGGCCTTGGCAGCGGGGGCAGCTCATCCCTCGTCCTCGAGCACCACTTCCCGGGCTTCCTGCCGCCTCAAGGCCACGAGGCTCTCGCCCACCCGGACCTCGAGGGGGTCGCCGAGGGGCGCCCGGCGCAAAAGGCGTACCCGGGCCCCGGGGCGGATCCCCAGGGCGAAGAGGCGGCGAAGCAGCCGCACGGGGGCCTGAACCGCGCGCACGCGTGCCTCCTCGCCGGGGGTGAGCTCGTCGAGCCTCCGCATC
Source organism: Thermaceae bacterium (assembly GCA_015490435.1). Taxonomy (GTDB): domain Bacteria; phylum Deinococcota; class Deinococci; order Deinococcales; family Marinithermaceae; genus WFXV01. Next base: position 863 of record WFXV01000129.1, on the reverse strand, counting down.
GCCTCGGATTCTAGGCGGGCCGCGCTAATCCCGTCAATACCGGTCGGAATATCTGTATTTTGGGAATGAGAATGACTCGCGTAAAAAGGGGCGCCAGAAGGCGCCCCCAAAAGGAGCCGCGCCTTGCTAGAAGGCGTAGCGGAGTTCGGCGCCGAGCTCGCCGTTTTCCCGCCAGGCGCCGAACTCGCTGGTCGGGCTGCCGTAGAAGACCGCGACCCGGAAGCGGGCCTCCACGCCGTCCGCGAGCTGGTAGCGCACCCGCGGGAGGACCGCCCCCGAGCCGTCGGTGAGGTTGTGCACCCAGGCGCCCTCGAGGGTGAGAGCTGCGTCGGCCTCGTAGCGGGCGGAGAGGGCGAGGTGGTGGGTCCAGCCGGGGCTTGGGCTCTGCCGGCCGTGGTAGAGGAGGAGGACGGTGGGGCCTTCGGGGAAGGTGTGCTCGAGCTCAAAGACCCCCTCCAAGTAGCTGTCCTGGACGAAGGGATCGGTCCCCGAAGGGTCCTCGGTCCGGCCGTAGGCGGCCTCGGCCCGGGCCACGAACCCGCCCTCGACGCCCGGCACCGAGAAGGCGAGGGCGAAATCCCCGCCCGCGAGGAGGAGCCGGTCGTAGCCGAGCACCGCGATGCAGGGGCCGGTGTTCGGGTCGAGGCAAGGTTGGTTCGGGTCGGTTGCGTCGAGGAGCGCCTTCAGGCCGGGGAAGGGGGTGTAGGTGTAGAGCAGGGTGGCGCCGAGGTCGAGCCCGTCCAGGACCTCGAGACTGGTGCCCGCCCGGATTCCGAAGACCCCGTTTTCAAAGGTGGCGGCGGGGGCATGGGTCTCCACCTTGACCACCCCCGGGGGAAGCGGGAGGGGGCGCGCCCAGGCCC
>WFXV01000128.1 GCA_015490435.1 Thermaceae bacterium | reverse complement strand
CCTTCGTGGATAATACGGAACACAAGGATGCGCCTTCCTTGGTAGGTGAGCCGCGCGTTCTTGTGGCTGTTCACTGGAGCCCCTCCTCTCGTGCTGAAAGCCATGCCTTCACAGGCACCAGGGTATGGGGCTCCAGTGAACAACGTGTTGAGAGGTTACAACTAGAGCGCGTTGGAGCGCTCGACGAGCCGCTCGAGCACCTCGAGCGGCTCACCATTTTGAAGCAGGGCCTTTGCCCGCTCGACGCCGGCCTTGAGGCTCTCCGCCCTGCCCGCGGCGTAGATCGCGGCGCCGGCGTTCAAAGCGACGGCGTCGGCTTTGGGGCCCTTTTCCTCGCCCGCGAGGATCCGGCGGATCACCTCCGCGTTTTCCTCCGGGGTGCCGCCCTTCAGGGCCTCGATCGGCGCGGGTTCTAGCCCGAGCTCGCGGGCGTGGAGGCGGTAGCGCCGGATCTCGCCCCCGGTGAGCTCTGCCACCTCGTTCTCCCCGAGCACGAGCTCGTCCGCCCCCTCGCCGTGCACGACGAGGGCCCGCTTGACCCCGAGGGCGGAAAGCGCCCGGGCCATGGGCTCTAGCAGCGCGGGGTCGAAGACCCCGAGCAGGAAGTAGGCGGGCCGGGCCGGGTTCGTCAGCGGCCCGAGCAGGTTGAATACGGTGCGGACCTTGAGCTCCGAGCGCACCGGGGCGACGTGCCGCATCGCAGGGTGGAAGCTCCGGGCGTAGATGAAGCCGATCCCCACCTCGCGGATGAGCCGCGCCACCGCTTCGGGCTCGAGCTCGATCTTCACCCCGAGGGCCTCAAGCACGTCGGCCGAGCCCGACTTCGAGCTCGCCGCCCGGTTCCCGTGCTTGGCCACCGGGATCCCGGCGGCGGCGGCGACCAGGGCGCTCGCGGTGGAGATGTTGAGGGTGCCCAGGCCGTCGCCGCCGGTGCCGACGACGTCGAGGGCCTCGAGCCCCCCGAGCTCCACCGGCCGCGCCGCCTCCCGCATCGCCCGGGCGAACCCGGCGATCTCCGCCTCCCGCTCGCCCCGGACCTTGAGCCCGACGAGGAGCCCCCCGAGCTGGGCCGGGGTAAGGGCGCCCTCCATCACCGCCCGCATCAGCCGATAGGCCTCCTCTTCGCCGAGCACTTCCCCTTCGAGCACCTTTTTGAGTTCTTCCATCGCCTTACCTCCTCTAAACGACCTCGGCGAGCCAGGTGGGGGCCCGCTCGCGGTTTTCCCGGTTCAAGACCATGACCAGGCAGTCTTCCCGAACCCGGCGGCAAAGGGGGTCCTGGCTCCGCGCGTGCACGCTCCCGAAGAGGGGCTTTTCGGCCTCCAGGGCGGCCGCGATCGCCCCCCTTAGTCCCGGGTCCTTGAGCTCCATTGGCCCCACCTCGTCGATGACTAGGACCTGGGCTTCCCGGAGCGCCGTTTGGAGGGCGCGGCGCGCGAGTTCGAGCCCCTCCTCCACCAGCCGGTAGCGCCCCACCCGGGGCTCGCCGGGGCCGAGTTCGGCAAGCCGCGCTCGCCGCCCGGTGGCCACGTCCTCGACGAAAAACCCCACCCGCCGCCCCGCCTCCCGGAGCTCGCCGGTGTAAAAGCCCCCGGGCGAAAGGCCCTTCTCCTTTAGGAGCGCCACCGCCCGCCTGACCGCGGTGGTCTTTCCGATCCCCGGCGGCCCGGTGACGAAGCGGCAGGGCTTCAAGCGCGGACCACCTCCAAGAACCGTTTCAGGATCTCGAGCCCCACCCCGGTGAGGATGCTCTCGGGGTGGAACTGGACGCCGAAGGTAGGGTGCTCCCGGTGGACGAAGCCCTGGACCACCCGCGTGCCCTCCTCGTCGACCCAGGCGTTCACCCTTAGCACCTCGGGGATGTCCACCACTACGAGCGAGTGGTAGCGGGTGGCGACGAAGGGCGAGGGCAGGCCCTCGAAGAGGGCGGTGCCGTCGTGGGCGATGGGGCTCGTCTTGCCGTGCATGGGCCTCGGTGCCCGCACCACCCGGCCGCCGAAGGCCTCGCCGATCGCCTGGTGGCCGAGGCAGACCCCGAGGATGGGGTATCTGCCGGAGTAGCGCCTCACCACCGCCACCGAGTGCCCGGCCTCGGCCGGGGTCGCCGGCCCCGGGCTGATCACGATCCCGTCCGGGTCGAGCTTCTCGACGTCGTCGAGGTCGAACCGGTCGTTCCGCCAGACCGTGAGCCGAGCCCCCAGCTGACCCAGGTAGTCGGCGAGGTTGTAGGTAAAGGAGTCGTAGTTGTCGATGATTAATAAGTGCGTAGTGCGTGGTGCGTGGTACGTGGTGCGTGGTGTTTTCATGGTTTTCCCTCCCAGTGGCGAAGGTAGGCGGAAAGACGCTTGGTAAGACGTTCGAGCTCGGAGTAAGCGGGTGGGTAGCTCCCGGCGTAACCCAGTTGTTCGGCGATTTTGAGCAGGGTGAAGACCTCGTAAGCGCTGCCGAGGGAGATCCGGGCAAAGCGGACGATTTCCCCAGCCCGCCCTCGCCCCAGACCTTCGGCCAGATTGGCCGGAATCGAGACCGCGGCCCTCCGGATCTGCGAAGTTAGGCCAAACTTTTCAGCATCGGGCCATGCTTGGCTTAAGCGGTAAATGGTCTGGCTAAAAGCCACGGCCTCGTTCCAGATTTCGAGCTGTTCAAGGCTCCTGGGGCCCGAGTTCATGGCTTGCTCCTTCCCACGCACTACGTACCACGTACCCCGTACGGCTCGCCGAGCCCCTGCTCGGCGAGCCCCACCGCCCGCATCATCGCCTTGGCCTTGTTCTCGATCTCCTCGTACTCCCGCTCGGGGACCGAGTCGGCGACGATGCCGGCGCCGGCCTGGACGTGGACTCGGCCGTCCTTGATGACGAGGGTGCGTAAGGTCAGGGCCATGTCCATGTGACCGTCGTAGGCGAAGTAACCGAACGACCCGCCGTAGGGCCCGCGGCGGAGGGGCTCGAGCTCCTCGATGATCTCCATCGCCCGGATCTTGGGCGCCCCCGAGATCGTGCCCATGGGAATCACGCTGGCCAGGGCATCGAGCGGCGTCTTGTCGGGCCTGAGCCGCCCCTCCACGGTGGAGACGATGTGCATCACGTGGGAGTAGCGCTCCACCACCATGAGCTCGGGGACCTTGACGCTGCCGTACTCCGAGACCCGGCCGAGGTCGTTCCGGGAGAGGTCGACGAGCATTACGTGCTCCGCCCGCTCCTTCTCGTCTTGAAGGAGCTCCTCGGCGAGGGCGCGGTCCTCCTCCTCGGTCTTCCCCCGGGGCCGGGTCCCGGCGATGGGGCGGGTGGTCACCCGGCGGCCGTCGGAGCGGAGCAGGCTCTCGGGGCTCGCCGAGACCAGGGTGACCTCGCCGAGGTCGAGGTAGCCCATGTAGGGGCTCGGGTTTACCGTGCGGAGCGCGCGGTAGATGGCGAAGGGGTGAACCCCGAGCGTGCTCGTAAACCGCACCGAGGGCACCACCTGGAAGATGTCGCCGGCGTAGATGTACTCCTTGGCCCGCTTCACCGCTTCCAAAAACGCCTCCCGGCTCATCCAGGGGGTGAATGCGTGCTTCTTGCCGCCCCGCTCGCCGGGCACGCCGGGAAGCGGCCCTTTGAGCCTCGCTTCGGCCCAGGCGAGCTTTTCAAGCGCCTCCTTCTCGGCGCTCGGGCCCCCGCCCACCGCCGGGGCCATGAGGTGGATCACCTGGCGGAAGTGGTCGAAGACCACGGTCACCTCGGGCTCGACGAAGAGGAGGTCGGGGGCCTTTAGGTCGTCCGGGTTTTCCGCCGGGAGTTCCTCGTAATAGCGCACGAGGTCGTAGGCCACGTAGCCCACCGCCCCGCCGAAGAAGGGCGGGAGCTCGGCCTCGGCCTCGGTCTCGCGGTAGATGGCTTCGTATAAGGTGCGGAGGGGGTCCTTGGCCTCGACTTTCTCTCCGTTGATGGTGAAGACGCCGTCTTTGAGCCGGAAGACCCGCCTTGCCCCCACGCCCAAAATCGAGTAGCGGCTCCAGCGCTTGCCCGCCTCCACCGACTCGAGGAGGAAGCTCGGGCTCTTCTTCTCGGCGAGCTTCAGATACGCGGTCACCGGCGTCTCCAGGTCGGCGAGCACGGTGCGGCTTACGATCTTGGTCTTCATCGCGCCCTCCCCAAAAGAAAAACCCCCGGGCGAAAACCCCGAGGGCCAGACGCCTCCCGCCCCCGGGGCTAGCCGGGCCACCAGCGGCGGAGGGCGAAGGCCTTCATGGGCTGAATCTTATGGGGTCCGCGCCCTCGCTTGCAAGCCCCGGGGGGCGTGGTATACTCCAGCTTCGGCCCTTCCTGCTTCGGGCCCGACCCGAAGCCACCAGGCCAAAGGGAGGTGTGAAGTGCCGATCTACGAAGTGGGGATGATCCTAAACCCCAACCTGGAAAAGGAAAAGCTCGACCTAGAGAAAGAGATCATCCAGAAAGCCTTCGAGAAGTTCGAGGCCGAGGTCAAGTCGGTGGACGAGTGGGGCAACCGGCGGCTCGCCTACCCCATCGAGAAGGACACCGAGGGCTACTACATCTTCTACACCGTCGAGATGCCCGGCAAGCACGTCAAGGCGCTGGAATCCGAGCTCTTGATCCGCGACAACGTCCGCCGGGTGATGATCGTCAAGGATCGCCCCGAGTGGAAGACCAAGAAGGCGTAGACTAGGAGATCATGGCCAAAGGGTTGAACCGGGTACTGCTCTTGGGGACGGTCACCCAGACTCCGGAGCTCCGCTACACACCGGGGGGGCTCGCGGTGCTCGAGGTCACCGTCGCCGGCCAGGACCGGGTGGAGACCGAGGGGGGCGAGATCCGCGAGATCCCCTGGTACCACCGGGTCAAGCTCCTCGGCCGCTACGCCGAGCTGCTCGCCGACCAGCTCTCGGCCGGGACCCCGGTCTTCGTCGAGGGCCGGCTCGATTACCGCACCTGGGAGTCGGACGGCCAGCGGCGGAGCGCGCTGGATGTGCGGGTGGACCGGATCGAGCCCCTGATCGGCGACCGGGAGGGGCGCACCGTCACCGACGCCCGGGGGCAGGAGCGGCTCACCGACGCGCTCAACCAGGTGGTCCTGATCGGCAACCTGACCCGGGACGCCGAACTCCGCTACACCCCCCAGGGTACCGCGGTGACCCGGTTCGGCCTGGCGGTGAACGAGACCTTCACCAGCCGCGGCCAGGAGCAGGAGAAGACCCACTTCGTCGACGTCACCGCCTGGCGGGACCTCGCCGAGTGGGCGGGCGAGCTCAAGAAGGGCGAGCCGGTCCTGGTGCTCGGCCGGCTGGTGAACGACTCCTGGACCGCGGCCGACGGATCCCGGCGCTTCGTCACCCGGGTGGAGGCGAAGCGCATCGAGAAGCTGACCCGGCCGCCCGAGGGCGGGGCGAAGCCCGCGCCCAGCGGCGGCGTGGACCTCGAGGACGGGCTCGACGAGTTCCCGCCCGAGGAGGATCTGCCCTTTTAGCGAGGTAAAAGATGAGCGCGAAGAAAGCTGCACGCCCGAGAAGGTACAAGAAACCCAAGGTCTGCCCGTTCTGCACCGGGGAGCTCGAGGTCACCGACTACAAGGACGCCAAGATGCTGAAGCGCTTCATGTCGGAGACCGGCAAGATCCTGCCCCGGCGCCGCACCGGCGTCTGCGCCAAGCACCAGCGCCGGCTGGCGATGACCATCAAGCGGGCCCGGATCATGGCGATCGTGCCCTTCACCGAGAAGCTCGTCCGGAAGTAGGGAGGGAGCGGCGTGAAGGTCATCCTGCTGGAACCGATGGAGAACCTGGGCGACGTCGGCGACGTGGTCAACGTCAAGCCTGGCTACGCCCGGAACTACCTCTTCCCCCGGGGTCTGGCGGCGCCCGCCACCCCCTCGAACCTGAAGGCCCTCGAGGCCAAGATCCGCGCCCAGGCGAAGCGGGCCGCCGAGCGCAAGGCCGAGGCCGAGCGGCTCAAGGAGATGCTCGAGCCCATCACCCTGAAGATCAAGGTCAAGGCCGGCGAGACCAAGATCTACGGCTCGGTCACCGCCCGCGACATCGCCCGGGAGCTCGAGGAGCAGCACGGCATCACCATCGACCCGAAGCGCCTCCAGCTCGCCCGGCCGATCAAGGAGCTCGGTGCCTACGAGATCGTCTACAAGCCCCACCCCGAGGTCCCGATCACCCTCAAGGTCTGGGTGCTCAATGAGGAGGGCCGGGGCGTCTTCATCGCCGAGGAGGGCGAGGAAGGCGCGGAGGCCGCCTCCGAGGCGCAAGCCGCCGAGGCCGCGCCTGTCGAAGAGGGCGAGGCGGCCGAAAAGGACGAGGCCTAAGGCCGTTTTCGGGCCCCGGGGCGAAGCGCGCCCCGGGGCCCTTTTCGCGTTTTAAGCTAGGGGGGTCCCGGTATGGAGGGCAGGGTTCCGCCGCACAACCTCGAGGCCGAGCAGAGCGTCCTCGGCTCGGTGTTGGTGGACGCGAGCGTGCTCGAGCGGCTCGAGGGCATGATCACCGCCGACTCCTTCTACCGCCCCGGCCACCAGAAGATCTGGCGGGCGATGGAGGCGCTCGCCGCCCGGGGCGAGCCGGTGGACCTGGTCACCGTCTCCGAGGAGCTAAGGCGCGAGGGTGCGCTCGACGAAGTCGGCGGCCACACCTACCTGGTTGGCCTCGCCGAGATGACCCCCACCGCCGCCTACGCCGAGCACTACGCCCGGATCGTCGCCGAGAAGGCCGCCCTCCGCCGCCTGATCGCCGCCGCCGGCGAGGTGATGCGCCTCGCGTACGAGGAGGCCGGCAGCCTGGACGAGATCCTCGACGAGGCCGGGCGCAAGATCCTCGAGGTGCAAAAGGACGGCGCCCGCCGGGACTTCGCCTCGATGAACGAGCTGGTCCACGAGACCTTCGAGCACATCCACCAGCTCTACGAGAACAAGGGGCTGCCCCGGGGCATCAAGACCGGCTTCCGCGAGCTCGACCGCATGATCGGGGGGCTCGAGCCCGGCTCCTTGAACATCATCGCCGCCCGCCCCAGCATGGGGAAGACCTCGTTCGCCCTCACCATCGCCCAGCACGTGGCGCTAAAGGAGCAGATCCCGGTGGGGATCTTCTCCCTCGAGATGCCGGCGATCCAGCTGGTCACTCGGATCATCACCTCCGAGGCCCGCATCGACATGAACCGCCTGCGCCAGGGCAACCTCTCGGAGAAGGACTTCCAGCGGCTGGTGGACGTCGCCGGCCGGATCGCCGAGGCCCCGATTTACATCGACGACACCCCCGACCTCTCCCTCCTCGAGCTCCGCGCCCGCGCCCGCCGCCTCGCCGCCCAGCACAAGCTGGGGCTGATCGTGGTGGACTACCTCCAGCTCATGTCCGGGGCCGCCGGGAGCGTGAAGAGCGAAAACCGCCAGCAGGAGATCGCGGCGATCAGCCGGGGCCTCAAGAGCCTCGCCCGCGAGCTCGACATCCCGGTGATCGCCCTCAGCCAGCTCTCCCGCGCGGTCGAGTCCCGGCCGAACAAGCGCCCCATGCTCAGTGACCTCCGCGAGTCGGGCTCGATCGAGCAGGACGCCGACCTGGTGCTCTTCATCTACCGCGACGACTACTACAACCCCCACTCCGAGAAGGCCGGCATCGCCGAGATCATCATCGGCAAGCAGCGAAACGGCCCCACCGGCACCGTCGAGCTCCAGTTCCACGCCGCCCACGTCCGCTTCAACGACCTCGCCCGGGAGGAGGAGTTTTAGCTAGGGCATCCGGCCCTATCGCGAAAACCGGGGGTTCCCTAAGCTCGGCGCGGAGGTGAACGACGTGCGCGTTCGGTCGCTTCTGGTGGCACTGGCGTTTTCGGTTTTGGGCCTCGGGTTTGCGAACCCCTTCGGGTTTTACCTCGCCGGGGACTTGGATGGACCCAAGGGGGTAGGCGCGTTCTACCAGGTCTTCGACCCCCTTTACCTGGCGGCGACCTACGCCTCCTACTCCGGCGTCTCGGGACTCGTGGTGGGCGCCTCCTACCACGTGGTGGACGTTCCCCTTCGCAAGGTGCTCGACCGCCCCGAGCTCCCGCCCCTGGACGCCTACCTCGGGGTCAGCCTCTCCGGGGGTTACTTCAAGGCCCCCGCCGCCGACGCCTTCGCGCTGGGCGCGGGCGGCTTTTTGGGCTCGCGGCTTTGGGTGGGCGAGCGCTGGGCGGTGTTTTTGGAGTTCGGGCTCGGGCCCAGCGTGACCTTCTATTCCGGCAGCACGTATATGGAGTTTTCGGAATCCCTCCTGGTCGGCGTCGAGCTCTTCTAACCGGGGGTGCGCCCGACCCGCCCGGACTCCGGGCGGGTTTTTCGATTGTTCGCGCCGTCGCCGCCGTATGCTAGGGGCATGAAGGTGGCCCTGGTGGTGCTCGACTCGGTGGGGCTCGGCTACCTGCCGGACGCCCCCGCGTTCGGCGACGAGGGGGCCGACACCCTCGACCACGTGGTCTTGAAGACCGGCGTGCCGCTCAAAAACCTCCCCAGGCTCGGGCTCGGGAACGTGCCCGGGGTGCACACGCTCCCCGAGGAGGCCGAGCCGCTCGCGGCCTATGGCCGGATGAAGGAGAAGAACCAGGGCAAGGACACCACCACAGGCCACTGGGAGTTCGTGGGCATCCAGCTCGAGCACCCCTTTCGCACCTTCCCCGAGGGCTTTCCCCCGGAGGTGATCGAGGCCTTCGAGAAGGCGATCGGAAGGGGCGTATTGCTCAACAAGCCCTATTCCGGCACCGAGGCGATCAAGGATTACGGCGAAGAGCACCTGAAGACCGGAAAGCCCATCGTCTACACCTCGGCGGACTCGGTCTTCCAGATCGCGGCCCACGTGGACGTGGTGCCCCTGGAGACGCTCTACGAATGGTGCGAGAAGGCCCGGGAGATCCTGAAGGGCCCCTATGCCGTCGCCCGGGTGATCGCAAGGCCCTTCGCCGGCGAGCCGGGAAACTTCTACCGGCTGAACGAGTACCGCAAGGACTTCGCCCTGGAGCCGCCCGAGAACGTGCTCGATCGGATCAAGGCGGCGGGCCTCGAGGTCGTCGGCGTGGGCAAGATCCCCGACATCTACGCCCACCGGGGGTTCACCCGCGAAGTCCACACCGACGACAACACCGACGGCATCAAGAAGACCCTCGCCCTCCTCGAGGAGGACATAGAGGGCCTCGTCTTCACCAACCTGGTGGACTTCGACTCGAAGTACGGCCACCGGCGCGACCCCTTCGGCTACGCCGCCGCGCTTTACGAGTTCGACCGCGCCCTGCCGAAGTTCCTGGAGCGGCTCGGGCCGGAGGACCACCTCTGGATCGTCTCCGACCACGGCAACGACCCCACCTTCCGGGGCACCGACCACACCCGGGAGTACGGGATGCTGCTCGCGGTGGGCCCGGGGCTCGCCGGGCGGGACCTCGGCACCCGCGAGACCTTCGCCGACGTCGCCGCGAGCCTCGCCAAGGCGTTCGGCATCGCTTGGGAGGGACCGGGGGAGGCCTTCGTGTAGATGGACTGGCGCGACGTCCTCGACATTCTCGCCGTCGCCGTACTCTTTTACTACCTCTACGAGCTGATCGCCGAGACCCGGGCTTTGAACCTGATCCGGGGCCTGGTGGTCTACGTTCTGGTCTGGTTCCTCGCCGACAAGCTGGGGCTCCGGGCGCTCGCCTGGCTTCTCGGCAACGCCGCCACCCTAGGCATGTTCGCCCTGATCGTGGTCTTCCAGCCCGAGCTCCGGGGGCTGCTCGAGCACCTCGGCCGGGGGCGCCTCGGCCCGGGGACCGCCGGCAGCGAGGCGGTGGAGGAGCTGGTGCGCGGGGTCGAGCGGATGGCCGCCCGGCGGCTCGGCGCCCTGATCGCGGTCGAGCGCCGCACCCCCCTCGGCGAGTACGCGAGCACCGGCGAGGTGCTGGACGCGCGCATCTCGGCGCGGCTTTTGGAGACGATTTTCACCGTGGGCACCCCCCTTCACGACGGCGGGGTGATCGTCCGGGCGGGGCGGATCCTCGCCGCCGCCTGCGTCTTTCCGCTTTCCGCCCGGGAGGACCTCGTCTACCTCGGGACCCGGCACCGGGCGGCGGTGGGGCTTTCCGAGGAGAGCGACGCGCTGGTGATCGTGGTCAGCGAGGAACGGGGCACGATCCGGGTGGCCGAGCGGGGCGAGCTCTCCGGCAACCTGACCCCGAGCGAGCTCCGCCAGCGGCTATTGGAGGTCTTCGGTGCCGCCGCTTAGGCTCTGGGAACGGCTCAAGCACCGCTGGCAGGCGAAGGTGCTCTCGGTGCTGGCGGCGTTCTTGCTCTGGTACCAGCTCAAGGAGACCGGGCCGGTGGTGGAGCGGGCGCTCGAGCGCCCCCTCGAGATCATCGGCCTCGGGCCCGACCGGGTGGCGGTGGGGGTGCCCGAGCGGGTGCTGGTCCGCATCCGCGGCGAGGCCCGGATCGTCGAGGGCTTGAAGCCCGAGGCGGTCCTCGCCTACCTCGACCTCTCGGGGGTGGAGGAGGGGCCGTTCATCCGCCCGGTGCGGGTGCAGCTCCCGGCCGGGGTGGCGCTTTCCGAGGTGGTGCCCGCCCGGGTCGAGGCCCGGGTGGAGCGGGTGCTCGAGCGCGAGCTCAACCTCTACGCCTTCCGCCCGAACCAGGCGCTCGTCCCCGAGCCTCGGCGGGTGCGCGTTCGCGGCCCCGCGACCGAGGTGCGGCGGGCGGCCTACGCCCTCGCCCTCGGGGGGGAGCCCCTCGCGGTGGTGGCGGTGGACGCCGAGGGCGCCGTGCTCCCCGGGGTCGTGGTGGAGCCGGCCGAGGCCGGGGTGCACTTCGCCGGCCCCCTCCTCACCCTGAAGACCCTGCCGCTCGCGCTCCCCGGTCCGCCCCCCGAGCTCAGCGTGGAGAAGGTGGAGGTGCCCCGCACCGTGCGGGTGGTGGGCCCGCCCGAGCTCCTCGCCGACCTCGCCTTCGTCGCTGGCGAGGTGGAGTGGCGGGTCGGGAGCTACCTGGCCCCGATCAAGCTCAAGCTCCCCGAGGGGGTCTACGCGCTGGATTCGCCCTGGGGGCGGTTCGTGGTCGTTCCCGCCCGTTAGTGCCAAAATGGGGGCGTGGCCGAGGTCTTGCCCATCCGGCTCTACGGCGACCCCGTCCTGCGCAAGAAGGCGCGTCCGGTGACCGATTTCGCGGGGATTCCGCGCCTCGCCGAGAACATGCTCGAGACGATGTTCGAGGCCGGCGGGGTGGGGCTCGCCGGTCCCCAGGTGGGGGAGCCTTTGCGCATCTTCGTCGCCGCCCTCTACCAGGACCTCCCCGAGGAAGAGGAGGAGCGCGTGCCCCTCAAGAAGCGGGTCAAGGAGACCTTCGTCATGGTGAACCCCCGCATCACCTTCGCCGAGGGCAAGGTGGTGGGCACCGAGGGCTGCCTCTCGCTCCCTGGGCTCTACTCCGACGACGTGCCCCGGAAGTTCCGGGTGCGGCTTGAGTACCAGGACGAGTACGGGAACCCCAAGGTCCTAGAGGCCGAGGACTACCTGGCCCGGATCGTCCAGCACGAGCTCGACCACCTGGAGGGGATCCTCTTCTTCGACCGCCTGCCGCCCCCTTTGAGGAAGCGGTTCCTGGAGGAAAACCGCGCCGAGCTCGCCCGCATGCAGCGGGAGGCGAAGGCGTTTTTGCGGGAGCTCGCCCGTTGAAGCGGAGAGTCGTCTTCTTCGGAAGCCCGGCCTGGGCGGTGCCGGTGCTCGAGGCCCTGGCCGAGCGCCACGACGTGGTGCTCGCCGTCACCCAGCCGGATAAGCCCGCGGGCCGGGGGATGAAGCTAAAGGAAAGCCCGGTCGCGGCCCGGGCGAAGGAGCTCGGCATCCCGGTCTTAAAGCCGAAGCGGCTCAAGAAAAACCCCGAGTTCCTCGAGGCCTTCAAGGCGCTCCACCCCGACGCCGCGGTGGTCGCGGCCTACGGCAAGCTCATCCCGCCCGAGGTGCTCGCCGTGCCCCGGTTTGGGTTTTTGAACCTGCACCCCTCGCTCCTGCCCAAGTACCGCGGCGCCGCCCCGGTGAACTGGGCGCTGATCGCGGGGGAGACCGAGACCGGGGTCAGCATCATGCAGCTCGACGAGGGGATGGACACCGGTCCCCTTTTCCGCCAGCTCCGGGTGCCCATTCATCCCGAGGAGACCGCCGCCGAGCTCTCCGAGCGCCTTCGGGACCTCGGGATTCCCCTCTTGCTCGAGGTGCTCGAAGACCTCGAGCACGAGATTCCAAGGCCCCAGGAGGGCGAGCCGAGCTACGCCCCCCTCCTCACCAAGGAGGACGGGCGGATCCGCTTCGAGGAGCCGGCGGAAAAGATCCTTGCCCGCCACCGGGGGGTCCAGCCCTGGCCCGGGAGCTGGTTTTGGCACCGGGGAAAAAGGGTCAAGGTCCATGCCCTTCGCCCCGAGCCCGGCGAGGGCGCGCCGGGCGAGGTGCTCGCGGTGGGGCACGAGGGGGTCCTGGTCGCGGCCGGCGAGGGGGCGGTCCGGCTTCTTACGGTCCAGCCCGAGGGCAAGCGCCCCATGCCCGCCGAGGCCTGGGCCCGGGGGTATGGGGTCGAGCCCGGCGGTAAGCTGGGCGCGTGAGCGAACCCGAAAGGCTGCTCGACGCGCTTTTGAACCTGCCCCAGGTCTACGGGCCGGAGCTTGAAGAGCGGGGCCGGCTCCTAGCCTGGACCCAAATCGGCGGGGAGGCCACCCCCCAGGTCTGGGCCCTGCCGGCGGGCGGAGGGGCTAAAAAGCTCTCTTCTGGCGAGACCTTTAACTTCTTTGAAAACTTTCTTCCCGGGGGCGAGGGGGTGCTTTATGAAGCCGATCCCGGCGACGAGCGCACGGCCCTTTACGCCGCCCGGATGAGCGGCGAGCGGGCGCTTCTTAGCGAGCTCCACCCGCCCTACTACCGCCGCGGGGCGGCGCTACATCCTGAGCGCCCCTGGCTCTTCCTCGGCGCGAACTACGACTTTGAAAGGAAAATGACGATCGAGCCCACCTGGGTCTGGCGAAAGGATCTAAAGACCGGCGAACACCGCCTTCTTGCCGCCCCCAAGCGGGCCGGGACCCACGGCCTCGAGCTCGCGCCCGATGGCCGCCACCTGCTCTACGACCGCCAGGGCCCCCACCCGGGAAGCCGCGAGGTCTGGGTGGTGGACGTAGAGGGCAGGAAAGACCGCCGGGTGCTTTCGGCCGGCAGTCGGGGCAAGGCGAAGGCCACCTGGACCCGGGACGGAAGGCTCTTTTACCTGGTCGAGGAGGGCACCGCCCGTAAGGTGGGACTCGCCGATCTTTCGGGAACTCGGCGGGAGGTGCTTGAAGAGGCCGGGTTTTCCATCGAGGGGATTTTTCGCCTGGAAAACACCCCCTACCTCGGGGTCTTCGCGGTGGAAAACGCCCGCGGCCACACCCTGGTGCTCTCCCCGGAGGGCAAGGTAGTCCGCGAGGTGCGCTCCGAGGACGGCGAGCTCAGGCTCTTAGGCGTCTTCGAAGGGGACTGGGTGGCCTACCACCAAAGCAGCACCCGCCCCGCCGACCTGGTGCGGCTCACCGCGGAGGGCCTCGAAAGCCTCACCGGAATCGACGCCCGGGTACCGGATGGGCTCGTCCCGGCCGAGGACTTCTTCTGGAAGGGAAGCGACGGAACGAGCCTCCACGGGCTTTTCTACCGGGCCAAGGGGCGCCCGAAGGGCACGATCGTGCTCGTTCACGGCGGTCCCACCGCCCGCGCCGGGCGCCGGCTTTCCCCCGAGGTGCAGTACTACCTCGCCCGGGGGTTTCACGTCTTCCTCCTCAACTACCGGGGCTCGACCGGCTACGGCCTCGCCTTCCAGGAAAAGATCAAGGAAACCGGCTGGGGTGGGCTCGAGCAGAAGGACATCGAGACCGGGATCGAGGCCCTGATCGCCGCCGGCCTCGCCGAGCCCTACCGCGTGGGGGTGACCGGGACCTCCTACGGCGGCTACTCGAGCTGGTGGCAGATCACCCACGCCCCCCGCCGGCTGGTGGCCGCCGCCGCGCCAATCTGCGGCATGACCGACCTGGTCCTCGACTACGAGACCACGCGGCCCGACCTCAGGCCCTACTCCGAGGAGATGCTCGGGGGAAGCCCCGAGGAGGTCCCCGAGCGCTACCGCGAGCGCTCGCCGATCCACTACGTGGACCGGATCGAGGGGGATCTCTTGATCGTGCAGGGGGCGCTCGACCCCAACGTTACCCCGGAGAATGTCCGGGCGGTGGAAGCACGCCTACGTGCCCACGGTATCCCCTACGAAAAGCTCGTCTTCGAGGACGAGGGGCACGGAATTTTGAAAAAGGAAAACCGCCGGACGCTCTACCGGCGGCTCGCGGACTTCTTTGAAAGAGCCTTCCAAAAGTAAAAAGGGGGCGGGCCTTTCCCGCCCCCTTCGAAAGCGCTTTTAGAGGATCCCCAGCTCCTTGAGCTTCTCCTCCGGGACCACGCCGTTCTTCCAGCCGCGCTTTTCGTAGTACTCGGCCAGCATCTCGGCGAGCTCGGTGACGTGGCCCTTGGAACCGCCGGAGTCGGAGGGCTCTTTGAGGAAGCGCTCGGGCAGGTAGTCCGAGCCCTCGCCCCAGCCCGCCAGGTTGTTGTAGTAGCGCTCGAGGTTGTAGATCCGCTCACCGATCTTGAGGACGTCCTCGGCGGTGATCTGCATCCCGGTGTAGGCGGAGAACTGCTCCGCGAACTCCTCCGGCCCCTCGGCGAACTGGGCGAACTTGCAGACGTCGAGCGAGTCGGTGAAGCCCGAGAGGTCCTGGAGCAGGATGGTGAGCTCGGCCTTGCCCTTCCACTCCAAGGGGTCGGACTTGTAGGGCACGCCGAGGAGCTCCGAGGCGGGGGTGTAGGCCCGGAGGTGGCAGGCGCCGCGGTTAGAGGTGGCGTAGGCGATGCCCATGCCCTTGAGCCCGCGCGGGTCGTAGGCGGGGATCGCCTGCCCCTTCACGCTCATCGCCAGTTCCTCGTGGCCGAGGAGCTTGGCAAAGCCCGCGGCGCCTTCGCCGGCTTTCTCGTAAAAGCCCTCGCGCAGGGCGATCTTCTTGATGATCTCGGCCTCTTTCTGCTTGTCGCCCCACTTGAGGCCGTCGGCTTCGGAGACGTAGCCCCGCTGGGTGGCCTCGGCGAGCACCGCGAGCACGTTGCCGAGCTCGATCGTGTCCATGCCGTAGGCGTTCGCTAGGTAGATGGCGTAGCCCACCCAGTGGATATCGCCGTTGCCCACGTCGGCGCCGAGGCCCCAGGCGGACTCGTACTCCACCGACTCGAAGGCGATCTCCTCGCCGTTCACCCGGATCCGGACCATCTTCTTGCAGGCCACCGGGCAGGCGTGGCAGGTGTTGTCCTTTTCCAGGATGTGCTCGCGGACGTACTCGCCGGAGATCTTGTCGGCGTCTTCGAACTGGGTGTGCTGGGCGTTCAGGGTGGGCAGGGCGCCGATCGAGTTGACAATGTTCATCAGCACGTTGGTGCCGTAGACGCTGAGGCCGCCCTTCTTCGGGGCGGTGACGTTCTTCTCGTCTACGATGCCGGCGAGCGCGTGCTTGTCGGCCTCCCGCCAGGCGTCCTTGTCCACCGGCTTGGGGACGTTGTTCTTGTCCCCGATGATGACGATCGCCTTGAGCTTCTTTGAGCCCGCGACCGCGCCGGTGCCGTTTCGGCCGGCGGCGCGCTCGTCGTTGTTGACCCAGTTCGCGAACTTGACCAGGTTCTCCCCGGCGGGGCCGATCGCCATCACGTCGGCCTCCTCGCCGTGGCGGCGCCTGAGGATCTCGTGGACCTCGTGGGTGGTCTTGCCCCAGAGGTCGGAGGCGTCCTCGATCGAGACCTGGCCGTCTTTCACCAAGAGGTAGACCGGCTCGCTCGCCGCCCCCTTGATCAGGAGCCCGTCGAACCCGGCCCACTTGAGCTTGGCCCCGGTCCAGCCGCCCATGTGGCTGTCGGCGATGGTCCCGGTGAGGGGGCTCTTGGTCACCACCGCGATCCGGCCGCTCATCTTGGCCAGGGTGCCGGTGAGGGGGCCGATCATGATGGCGAGCAGGTTGTCGGGGGAGAGGGGATCTACCTCCGGGCCGTTTTCAAAGACGTACTTCACGCCGAGGCCCCGACCCCCGATGTATTTCTTGAGGTCCTCCTCCTTCGGCGCCTCGTACTCGACGGTCCGGTTGGTCAAGTCGATTTTGGCCAACCGGTGCGCGTACCCTCCGAGCATTTGCCACCTCCTTCTGTTTGTACCGCTCCTATGGTACTTCCCGCGGAAAAGGGGCGGCAAGTCCGTGTTGCAGAGCGGTGCAAAACGCTCAGGAGGCAGCGTGTTCTTGTAGTTTCTCCAGCTCAGTGGAAAGGAAGACCGGATAGCGGGGGGCTTCCGGTCGGTCGATGACCCGCTGTTCCTCGGGGAGGGCGAAGATCCGCTCGCGGGTGGCCCGGCGAAGGGCGGCGAGGTCGGGCGGGGGGAGGAGGCGGTGGCCCCGCTCCATGGCCCGGGCGAGGAGCGGCCGGCCCGGGTGCACCTCGTGCCGGAGGGCGACGAGGTCCCCCTCCGGCCGGCGCCAGACCTGCTTACGGCCGGGCAGGGTGCGCTTGCCTGGGCTCTTCTTGATGCGCGGGCCCTCGGCGTCCTGCACCAGTTTGTAGACCCCGCCGAGGGCGGGGAGGTCGTAGGAGGTGCCGAGCCGGGTGCCCACCCCATAGCCCCAGGCCACGCCCCCCGCGGCCTTGAAGTCACGGATCTTGTACTCGTCGAGGTCGCCGGAGATGAAGATCTGGACGTAGGAAAGCCCGGCCTCGTCGAGGCGGGCACGGACCCTTTGGGTGAGCTCGGGGAGATCGCCGGAGTCGATGCGGACGCCGAGAAGGCGGCGGCCTTTGGCCTCGAGCTCCCGCGCCACCTGGATCGCGTGCTCCAGGCCCGCCATGGTGTCATAGGTGTCGATCAAGAGGATCGGCCTCGGGTGGTCCTCGGCGAAGGCGCGGAAGGCAGAGAGCTCGTCGGGGAAGCTCATCACGTAGCTGTGGGCCATCGTGCCCACCACCGGGATGCCGTACTTCTTCCCCGCCTCGACGTTCGAGGTGCCGTCGAAGCCAGCGAGGTAGGCGGAGCGGGCCACCTTCATGGCGGCGTCCTCGCCGTGGTCCCGGCGGGGGGAGAAGTCGACGACGCTCGCCTCCTCCCCGGCGGCGAGCAGCACCCGGGCCGCCTTGCTCGCGATCAGGGTCTCGAAGTTCACCGTGTTCAAGAGGTAGGTCTCGACGATCTGGGCCTCGATCCGGGGCGCCTCGACGGTGAGCAGGGGCTCGCCGGGGTAGACGATCTCTCCCTCGGGAACGGCCCAAACCTCGCCGGAGAAGCGAAAGTTCCTGAGGTAGTCGAGGAAGTGCCGGTCAAATAGGCCCAGGGACTCGAGGTACGCGAGCTCCTCCTCGGAAAAGCGCAGGTTTTCCAGGTAGGAAAGGGCCGACTCCAGCCCGGCGAAGACCAAAAACCGGCGGTAGGGGACCGGCGGGCGCACGTAGAGGTCGAAGACCGCGGGGGTGTTGAGCCCCCGCTTGAAGTAGGAGTAGGCCATGGTCAGCTCGTAGAGGTCGGTGAGGAGCGCTTTTGGCATCGTTCCCTCCAGTGGGCGAGCGCCCGTTCCAGCACCACCCGCTCGTTATCATACGTGAGCATCGAAAGCGCCTTTTTGACCCCTACCCAGCGGGCGGCGTCCACCTCCTCGAGCTGGGGCGTGGGCCGGCCACCCTTGTAGCGCATCAGGTAGTAGTGCACCGTCTTCGAGATGTTGACCTGCCCCTCCTCCTCGTGGACGGTGAAGTAGTACTTGACCTGCCCCAAATCGCGCACGATCGCGGCCCGGATCCCGGTCTCCTCGCGGACCTCGCGGAGGGCGGCCTCGCGGTGGCGCTCGCCAGGCTCGACCCGGCCCTTGGGGAGCGCCCAAACCCGCATCCCCCGGGTGGCGATCAGGAGCACCCGGGGCCGCTTGCAACCCCGGATCACCACGCCCCCGGCGGAGACCACCCTGCGCCTCAGCCGCTTCACGATCCCACCTTAATAAAAAAGGGGCGCCCGAAGGCGCCCCTCTAGACCTCGAAAAGCGGGGAAGCAGGCCTTTTTTGCTCCTTAGAAAGGAGGTGATCCAGCCGCACCTTCCGGTACAGCTACCTTGTTACGACTTCGCCCCAGTCGTGGGCCCCACCCTAGGCGCCTGCCCATTGGCGGGCTATCGGCGACTTCAGGTGGGACCCACTCCCATGGCGTGACGGG
>WFXV01000127.1 GCA_015490435.1 Thermaceae bacterium | reverse complement strand
CGCTAAGGGCGGTCAGGTGATGGTGTTGGAGGCCGCGGGAGGGTACACGTGGAAGGAGATCTGAGCAGCGTCCCCCTTTCGGAAGCGCTCTTGCTTCTGCACTCCGGGAGGAAGAGCGGGCAGCTTTCGGTCGAGGCCGAGGTTCCCCTGGTGCTTCGTTTTCACGACGGCGAGGTGATCGGCGGCGGTATCTACGACTGGACCGGTTTCGAGGCCATCACCGCCTTCGACCTCCAGAGCCCGGAGGGGGCCTTCCGCTTCCGCCCCGAGGCGGTGGTGGGCGAGCCCGAGCCGCTCATGCCCTTCGATACCCTGGTCACCGAGTGGGCCCGGCTCACCGACGAGTGGCGCCGCTTCCTCGCCGAGGTGGGGCCGCCGAGCCGCGTCTACGAGGCGCCCCGGGGCCGGGGGGCCTACCAGGTCTTCGCCGAGCCGCTCTCTATCCGCGGCGCCGCCCGGCGCTGGGGGGTGCCCCTGATCATCGCCATGGAGCGGGTCTGGCACGGCCTCAGGGAGGGGGAGCTGGTGGGGCTTGCCCAGTACCGCTGGTACCCGATGCGGATCCGGCATCCCCTCGCCTGGGAGCCGCTCGACCGCCACCCCTTCGCCGACGTCGTCCGCCGGCTCACCGGGGAGAAGACCCTCGGCGAGCTGATTCGGGAGGGGCTTCCCGAGGAGCGGGTGCGGGAGTTCCTGATCGAGGAGCTCCGCACCCGGCGGATGCGGCCCAAGGGTCGGGGGGCGCTTCTGCGCGACCTGACCTGGGAAAAGCAATACGGCTCGCGAATTTAATCGAGTATAATTTTCGCGTGGCGGGACTCCGGGAGCGGCAAAAGCAGCGCCGGAAGGAACGAATCTACCGGGCCGCGCTCGAGCTCTTCCGCGACTACGGCTTCGACCGCACCACCGCCGGGGACATCGCCAAGAAGAGCCACGTCTCGCGCGGCACCTTCTTCAACTACTACCCCTACAAGGAGGCGGTCCTGCTCGAGTTCGGCGCTGAGCTCTTGGACGAGGCCTGGGCCGAGGCCGAGCGGCGGCTCGGGGCGGGGGAGGACCCCCTTTCGGTGCTCCGGTTCTTCTGGGACCGCCTCGCCGAGCTCTCCGAGGTCGAGCTCGGGCCCGAGCTTTTTTCCCGGGTCGCTTACGAGCTCTTGAACCCCGACCCCGAGCGGGCCGCCTACGCCTACAAGATGCTGCCGCTTGCCGAGCGGGTGAAGCGGTTGCTCGCCCCCCTCGCCGAGGCGGGAAAGCTCCGCCGCGATCTCAGCCTCGAGCGGATCAGTGCGGTGCTCGCTGATAACTTCCTCCTGGCGGCGCTCCGCTGGGCGGCCTACGGCGCCGGCGCCAACCTCAAGGAGGAGACCCGAAAGTTCCTCGCGCTCGCCCTCGAGGGCGCGCTCGCCCGCTAGAAGAGCGCCTCCGGGACGGGGATTCCGAGGTGCTCGTAGGCCCGCCGGGTGGCCACCCGGCCCCGGGGGGTGCGCTTGACCAGGCCGCTTTGGATCAGGTAGGGCTCGACCACCTCCTCGAGGGTCTGGGGGTCCTCGGCGAGGGCGGTGGCCAGGGTCTCGAGCCCGGCGGGGCCGCCGGCGAACTTGACCAGAAGGGTCTCGAGGTAGCGGCGGTCCTTGGCGTCGAGCCCGAGCCGGTCGAGGCCGAGTTCGTCGAGGGCGGCCTCGGCCCGGGCCTTGGTGATCGTCGTCTCGCCCGCGACCTGGGCGAAGTCGCGCACCCGGCGGAAGAGCCTTTTTGCGATCCGCATCGTGCCCCGGCTGCGCTCGCCGATGACCCGGGCGGCCTCGGGCTCGATCGCGACGCCGAGGAGCCGGGCGTCCCGCATCACCCCCTCGGCGAGCTCCTCGGGGGTGTAGAACTCGAGCTGCTCGTGGATCCCGAACCGGCTCCGAAGCGGCCCCGAGAGCAGGCCCGGCCGGGTGGTGGCGCCGATCAGGGTGAAGCGGGGGAGCTCGAGCCGGAGCGTGCGGGCCGCCGGTCCCTGGCCCAGGACGAGGTCGATCTTGAACTCCTCCATCGCCGGGTAGAGGTGCTCCTCGGCGGTCTTCGAGAGCCGGTGGATCTCGTCGATGAAGAGGATGTCGCCCTCCTCCAGGCTGTTCGTGAGGATCGCCGCCAGGTCCCCGGGCTTTTCGATCGCCGGCCCCGAGGTCACCCGGATGTTCACCCCGAGCTCGTAGGCGATCACGTGGGCGAGGGTGGTCTTCCCGAGCCCCGGCGGCCCCGAGAGCAGGAGGTGATCGAGGGGCTCGCCCCGCTCCCGGGCGGCCTTCAGGTAGACCCTTAGCTTCTTCTTGAGCCGGGTCTGCCCCACGTACTCGTCGAGGCTTTTCGGCCTCAGGAGGAGTTCGGACTCCACGGCACCATGATACCCGGCGATTTTCTGCCGTTTCCCTATACTCAAAGCGTGGCGGTAAGCGTGCGTGGGCTTTTTGAGCGTTACCTTGAAGAGCTTTACCGAATTCACCAACGAGGAGACCCTCGGGAGGAAAGCTATTACCCCGCGCTCAAGACATTGATCGAGGAGCTCGGCTGCGAGCTGGGGCACCCCCGGGTCGAGGTAACCATGCTGCCCAAGAAGACCGAGGCAGGAAACCCCGACTTCCGCATCTGGGACGGCAAGGGGAAGATCGTTGGCTACGTCGAGGCGAAGACCCCGGGGTCCCGGCTTGAGCGGGTGGCCCAGTCGGAGCAGCTCCGCCGCTACCGGGAGACCTTCGACAACGTGGTGCTCACTGATTTTCTGCACTTCGTGCTTTTTCGCGAGGGGGTAGAGGTGGCTCACGCCGAGCTCGGGGACGCGGTCGCCCTGACCCTGGGGCACGTGCCCCCGCCCAAGGACGTCGAGGGCACTGCCGAGCTTTTCGCCCGCTTTTTCGACTACCGCCTCCCCGAACGCCTAGGCCCCAAGACGCTGGCCGAGCGGCTGGCCCGCCTGACCCGCTTCCTTCGCGATCAGGTGATTGAGGAGGAGCTTCGCCAGGGGAAGGAGAGCAAGCTGTACGGCTTCTTTGAAACTTTTAAAGAGGTCCTGATCGCCGATCTCAAC
>WFXV01000126.1 GCA_015490435.1 Thermaceae bacterium | reverse complement strand
GCCCACCATCGCCCCCACGAGGAGCTGGATCAAAACCCCCGCCCAGCCCGGGAGCTCCGCCCGGCGGGAGCTCTTGCCGGTGCTCCTCCGGGTCCTGCCGGTGGCGCTTTTGGGGGTGGCCACCTTCCTCCTGGTGGGGGCGCTTTTGAGTTTCTTGGTGGTGCGCCTGGGCTGGCTCGACGCGGTGAGCGCCCTTTTCGGCTTCGTGCCCGGGGGGATCTCGGTGATGAGCGTGGTCGCCGAGAGCGAAGGGGGAAAAGGGGCGGTGGTGGCGGCGATGCACTTCGTCCGGGTGGTGACGATCCTTCTGGTCGCTCCCTGGCTCGCCCGGTTTTTGATCGCGCTCAATCGAGCAGGCCCAGGGCCTTGAGCCGGGGGCGGGCGTAGAAGAGGGTGAGGGCGGTGGGGCCGTCCTCGATGGCGCCGGCCTCGAGCCTCTGGTAGAGCTCGGCCAAGGGGAGCTCGAGCGGGGTCAGGAGCTCCGAGCGCTCGAGCTCGGGCTCGGCCACCCGCCGGGCCCCGAGCGCGAGGTAGGGCCGGAAGACCACCGCGTTGAAGGAGGGCTGAGGGTGGAAGGGGGGGAGGGGGAAGAGCTCCTCCACCACGGCCCCCACCTCTTCCTTGAGCTCGCGCCGGGCGGCGGCCTCGGGGCTTTCGCCCTCGTCCACCTTGCCGGCGGGGACCTCGAGCAAGAACTTCCCCGTGGGGTGGCGGTACTGGCGGACCAAGAAGGCGGTCTTCTCGGGGGTCACGGGCAGGACGAAGACCGCCTCCACCGGGCCCGGGCGGTAGATGTAGGTGATCTCCGCGCCGGCGTGGGTGAGGAGCCGTTCCTTGACGATGCGGACGGGCTCGGTGACCAGGTCCTCCAGGGAGAGGCGCTTCCAGGGCTTCATTCGCCCTTTAGCATAATGAAAAAATGCGCTTTCTCCTCACCGCCGACCCCGGCCTCGAGGACGTCACCCTGGACGAGCTTCGGGAGCGGGGGCTATCCGGCGAGGCCCGGCCCTTCGGCTACGGCGGGCTGCTCATCGCCGAGGCGCCAGAGGCCGGGCCGCTCTTCGCCTTGCGCTCGGTGCACCACGTGGTGCGGTTTTTGGGGCACGCGCGCATCTCTGCGCCCACCCTGGAGGCGGCGCTCGAGGCGCTCGCCCGGTTTTCGCTGCCCGGGCTTGGCCCCGGGGTGCGCTTTGCCGTGCGGGTCTACCGACGGGGGCGGCACGATTTTAAAAGCCCCGAGCTCGAGCGCGCCTACGGGGCGGTTCTGGTCGAGCGCTACCGGGCGCCGGTGGACCTCGAGCACCCCGAGTTCCGGGTCCGGGTGGACCTCTTCGAGGACGCCCTCTTCCTCGGGGTCCAGCTCACCGACCGCGCCCTCTCCCTGCGCTACCCCAAGGTCTACGCGCCCCCGGCCTCGCTCAAGACCAGCGTGGCCTTTGGTCTTTTGCACCTGCTTGGGGCGCGGCGGGGGCGCTTGCTCGACGCCTTCACCGGATCGGGCACGATCGCGATCGAGGCCGCCCAGGCCTTCCCCGAGCTCGAGGTGCTGGGGATCGATAAAAACCCGAAGGCGGTCGAGGGAGCGTGGAAAAACGCCCGCTCCGCCGGGGTGGAGGGGCGGGTGCGCTTCGCGCGGGGCGACGCCCGCCGCCTGGGCGAGGCCTTCGGGGAGGGGACCTTCGACTTCGTGGTGGCGAACCCCCCCTACGGCAAGCGCCTCGGCCGCTCGGAAAACCTCTTTCGCCTCTACCTCGACTTCTTCACTGGGGCCCGCCGGGTGCTCCGCCCCGGAGGCAGGCTTGGGTTCCTGGTCCTGAAACGGGGCTGGGTGGACCGGATCGCGCGGCGGGTCGTCGGCTTTTCCCTAGTGCACCGCCGGGTTTTGGAGATCGGCGGGCTTTATCCCGGCTACTTCGTTTTCGAGCGGGACTCCGATTAACGCCGCGTTTACCCCGGAGGGCAAAAATCCGGGCATGTTCGGCGGCAGCCTCACCGGCCTCAAGCCCTCGGAGCTCCTGATTCTCCTAAAGGGAAGGGACGGCGAGCTCCTGCTCGCCGCCCGGGGGGAGCCCCCGATCCAACTCTACCTGCGGCACGGGAAGGTGGTCTTCGCCCGGGAGGGGGCGGCCCCCCTCGAGTGGTCCCAGCTCGTGGCCCGGCTCGCGGAGCTCTACCAGGCCCCCGAGGTGGTCTTTCTCTTTCAGCGGGGGGTTCGCCCCCGACGCTGCCCCACCGTGCTCGACCGGCCGGCGGACCGGCTGGTGCTCGAGACGATGGAGCTCAACCCTCCTTCTTGAGGAGGGCGTCCCGGATCTCCCGAAGGAGCAGGATCTCCTCGGGCGGCTCCGGAGGCTTGGGCTCTTCCTTCTTTTCCTCCTCCTTCCGCCGCATCTGGTTCACCGCCTTGACCACCAGGAAGATGGCGAAGGCGATGATGAGGAAGTTGATCACCTCGTTGACCCAAAGCCCCCAGGCGAGCACGGTGGCGCCGGCCTCCTGCGCCGCCTTCAGGGTGGGGTAGGGGCCGGGCTCGGTGCCGGCCTTGAGCACGATGTAGAGGTTGGAGAAATCGGTCCCGCCTAGGAGGAGCCCGATCGGTGGCATGAGGACGTTCTGGACAAACGACTTCACCACCGCCCCGAAGGCGGCGCCGATCACGATGCCGATCGCCATATCGAGGACGTTGCCCCTTTGAATGAACTCCTTGAACTCCTTCAACATAACGTTCCCAGTTTATCGCGGGAACAAAAAGGGGCGGGCGGCTTTTGACCGCCCGCCCCGCGCGGCGCCGGGGCTACATGTGCTCGATCAGCGCCCGGCCGAACTCGCTGGTCTTCAAAAGCTTCGCCTCCCGGCCCTCGGCCACCATCAGGCGGTGGAAGTCGTAGGTGACGAGCCCTTCCTTGATCGTCGCCTCCATCGCCTTGATGATCAGGTCGGCGGCCTCCTTCCAGCCCATGTAGCGGAGCATCATCTCACCCGAGAGGATGACCGAGCTAGGGTTGACCTTGTCCTGCCCCGCGTACTTGGGGGCGGTGCCGTGGGTGGCCTCGAAGACCGCGTGGCCGGTCTTGTAGTTGATGTTTGCCCCGGGGGCGATGCCGATCCCGCCGACCTGGGCGGCGAGGGCGTCGGAGATGTAGTCACCGTTTAGGTTCGGGGTGGCGATGACGTCGTACTCGGCGGGACGGGTGAGGATCTGCTGCAGGAAGTTGTCGGCGATCACGTCCTTGATCACGATCTCCTCACCGGTCTCCGGGTGCTTCATCACGTGCCAGGGGCCGCCGTCCAGGGGCTCGGCGCCGAACTTCTCCCGGGCGACCTCGTAGCCCCAGTTGCGGAAGGCGCCCTCGGTGAACTTCATGATGTTGCCCTTGTGCACCAGGGTGACGCTTTTGCGCCGCTCCTCGATGGCGTAGCGGATGGCGGCCTCGACGAGCCGCTTGGTGCCCTCCTCGCTGATGGGCTTGAGGCCGATCCCCGAGGTCTCCGGGAAGCGGATCTTCTTGTATTCCTCGGGGAACTCTTGCTTCAGGAAGTCGAGGAGCTTCCTTTGCCCCTCGCTCCCCGCCGGCCACTCCACCCCGGCGTAGGTGTCCTCGGTGTTCTCCCGGAAGATCACCATGTTCACGAGCTCGGGGTGCTTGACCGGGCTCGGCACCCCCTCGAAGTAGCGCACCGGGCGGACGCAGGCGTAGAGGTCGAGCCGCTGGCGGATGGCCACGTTGATCGAGCGGATGCCGCCGCCCACCGGGGTGGTGAGGGGGCCCTTGATCGCCACCAGGTACTCGCGGATGGCCTCGATCGTCTCGTCCGGGA
Organism: Thermaceae bacterium; assembly: GCA_015490435.1. GTDB lineage: Bacteria > Deinococcota > Deinococci > Deinococcales > Marinithermaceae > WFXV01. The sequence continues at coordinate 1,603 of WFXV01000126.1, read as the reverse complement.
GCCAGACCTCCTCGCCGTAGACCCGGTTTGCCTTCTCGCCGGCGTAGACCTCCATCCAGGCGATCTTGCGCTTGCCGCCGTAGGCCTTCTCCACCGCGGCGTCGAAGACCGGCTGCGCCGCGTTCCAGATGTCGGGGCCGGTGCCGTCGCCCTCGATGAAGGCGACGATGGGGTGGTCGGGTACCACCAGCTTCCCGTTTTCGATGCGGATCTTCTCGCCCCATTCGGGAACCTTGATCTTCTGGAACATGCTCCCAAGCCTCCGCTACCCAAGATACCGGTCCTTTGGGGACGGAGGTCCCTTGGCCTCCTCGAAGGCGCGGGCGTTCGTCAGGTAGTGGGCGAGGATGCCGGGGACGAGGGAGCCGGTGGCGAGGTAGAAGGCGCCGAAGAGGAGGCCGGCGAGGAAGACGTAGAGGGGATAGGCCCAGGCCCGCCGGTCGGGGACCGGGTGGAATAGGGCGAAGACCAGGGCGCCCGCGACCACCGCGAGGGGCGGCGGGAGGACGCGGGCGAGCCCGCCGACGACGAGGCCCCGGAAGAAGAGCTCCTCGGCGACGGCGCTCGCTCCAGCGAGGGGCAGGAGTGCCCCTTCGGGGAGGGCGCGGACGGCGGCCCGGATCAGCGCCTCCGCGGTCCGGTAGGAGTTCGGGAAGAGGCGGGCGAAGGCGGCCTCGAGCAGGGCGAGGAGGGCAAAAAGGAGGAGGAAGGCGAGGGTGTCGCGGTAGGGGTCGGGCTTTGCCACCACCGGGAGCCCGAGCGCCGCCATCCCCGCCGCCCCCAGGAGGCCGAGCGCCGCTTCCAGAAGGAGGAGGAAGCCCGCGGGGCTCACCGCTCCACCCGGAGGAGAAGCCGGTGCCGGCGGCTTTTCTCCGGCGGGATCTCGGTGGGGAAGACGAGGAGGAGGTCGTTCTCCCGGCGCTCGAGGGAGAAGGCCCTCGGGCTTTCGAGGACGAGGGAAAGCGCCCCGAGCGCGAGGCGGTGTTGCTCGGCGGGGCCTTCGGGGAGCGCGGCCGGGGGGTCTCTTAGCGCGAGGTTCAAGGCGAAGTAGCCGGAGAAGGCCTCGCCGTCCTCGCGCCCGATCCGCCACTCGAGCAAAAGCGCCTCCTCCTTCGGCCGCGGGCGGTAGGTGGCTTTCAGGGCGAAGCCACGGTGGCTCGCGGCCAGGTGGACCCGGTCGCGGTACTTGGCGGCTTCGAAGCGGGCCCCGTCCCAGCCTTCCCAGAGCGCCTCCGGCTCGGCGGCGATCCGGGGCACCAGGCTCCGGCCCCCGAGCAAGGGTGCCTCGAGCTCCCGCACGTCGAATGCAAAGAGCGCGCCCCCCTCGGCGGGGCGGAGGTAGAGGTTCAGGGTGTGGCTCTCGAGGATCGCCTCGGCGAAGCCGTCTGCATCCATGTCCTCGAGGTAGAGCTCGAGCCAGGCGTACTTCCGGGGGTCGCAGCGGTTTTCGGCGGCGAGCAGCTCGCGCCAGGCGTAGGCCACCGCCTTCGGCTCGCCCCGGTAGGCCGGGCCCCACTGGCCGCGGTAGAGCCTTTGGTAGGCCTCTTCCGGGGGGCGCTTCGCCTCCTCGAGCTTGTCCGAGACCCAGCGCATCTTGGCGAAG
>WFXV01000125.1 GCA_015490435.1 Thermaceae bacterium | reverse complement strand
TGGCCTGGTCGGCGTCGGGTCCGGGGAAGAAGGGGTAGGTCTTGGCGGGTACCCCGGCCACCGCCTTCGTGATCTTGGGATCGCGCGCGTTATAGACCACCGCGTCCTCGGCGGTGAGGTTTTCGAGGATCCGGAGCTTGGCCCGGTGGTAGGCCTCGAGGGTCCCGTGCCGGTCGAGGTGGTCCACCCCGAGGTTCAAGAGCACCGCTACCCGGGGGCGAAAGCGGGCGATGCGCTCGAGCTGGAAGCTCGAAAGCTCGGCCACCGCCACCTCGGCCCGGTCCACCACGTCCACGAGCGGCGTGCCGGTGTTCCCGCCGGGCTCGGCCCGCAACCCGGCGGCCCGGAGCACGTGGGCGAGGTAGTGGGTGGTCGAGGTCTTGCCAGCGGTGCCGGTCACCCCCAGGATCTCGGCGCGGCCCTCCCGGTAGGCGAGCTCGGCCTCGCCGATGACCGGCGCGGCGAGCACCTGGAGCCTGGGGTGCGAAAGCGGCACCCCGGGGGCGGCGATGACCTCGCGGTAGCGCCCCGGTTGCGGGTCGGGGTCGGGCACGTGCCCCAGGGCCCTTGCCAGCTCGAGCTCCTCGGGCTTCGGCCGGTCGTCGTAAAACGCCGCCCGCTCGCCCCGGCGGGCGAGGAAACGGAGCACCCCGAGCCCGCTCCTCCCAAGCCCGAAGACCAGCCTCATAGCCCCCTCCAAAGCCCCACCGCCAGCGCCACCGCGGCGGCGGTGACGGCAGCGAAGCGGAGCACCACCCGCCCCTCGCTCCACCCCGAAAGCTCGAAGTGGTGATGGAGGGGCGCCATCTTCAAAATGCGCCGCCCGCCGGTGGCGCGGAAGTAGAGCACCTGCACCACCACCGAGAGGAGCTCGGCGAGGGGAACGAGGGCGGCGATGGCCAGGAACCAGCCGCCGCCCGAAAGCAGCCAGTAGGCGGCGATCAGCACCCCGAGGGCCTCGGAACCGCTATCCCCCATGAAGATCCGGGCCGGGGGCGCGTTGTGCCAGAGGAAGCCGAGCAACGCCCCCACCGCCGCCCCGGCGAGGGGGAAGGCGAGGAAGGGCAAAAGGAGGATCGCCCCCACACTCGCCGCGAGCCCATCCACCCCGTCGGTGAAGTTCATCGCGTTGGCCGCCCCCACCACCACGAGCAGCGCGAAGAGGAAGTCGAGTGCGGAGTGGCCCAGGTAGCCGGGAAGCGGCGCGTAAGCGGCGAAGGCGGCCGCCACCAGGAACTGGAGGACAAGTTTTTCCCGGGCCCGAAGCGGGCGCCCGAGGAGGCGGGGCCCGAGGTCGTCGAGGAGCCCGATGAGGAGGAACCCTAGGGCGAGGAGGGCGGGGGCGGGCTCGAGGTCCCCGAGGGAAAGCGCCACCAGCCCGGCGGCCACCGCCATCGGCACCCCGCCCATGCTCGGGGTCCCGGCCTTTTTGTGGTGGCTTTTGGGCCCGTCCTCGCGGATCGCCTTGCCGAGCCCCAGGGACCGCATGGCTTTGGCCCAGGCGCCGACCAGGAACCAGGAGAGGAGGAAGGCCGCGGCCACGCTCACCTTTGCACCTCCAGGTAAGGGTCGAGGGCGAGCACCCGTCCGCTCGGGGTGAGGAGCCAGACCCCGCGCGCGTCTACCGCCAGGTCGGAAAACCGCCCTTTTCGCTCAGCGAGCAGGAGCCCGCTCGGAGTGTAGGCGACCACCCCGGTCTCGGTGAGCAGGTAGAGGTTTTCAAAGAGCTCGGCCTTCAAGAAGGGGGGTATGGGAAAGCGCTCGCCCTGCAAAAACCGCGCCTCTTTTCCCAGGAAGGCGACCCGCTCCCGGTCGGCCACCACCGCCCGAAACCCCCCGGCGAAAAGGCGCGCCTCGCCTTCGTGGGCGTCGCCGTCGGTCCAGTAGATCCGCCCTTCCCGCCGGCGGGCGTCCCGGGCGGGGTAGGGGAAAAAGCCCAGCCCCGGGGCGAAGACCCCTTCAGGGGTGCCCACCACTGGCTCCGGCCGGGCGTGGAGGAAGCGGGGAATGCCGGGGAGGTCGTAGCTATCCACCAGCTCGCCCCCCTCGAGCACGTCGAGCTCGTAGGGGTAGGCGAGGTAGAGCCGGGAGCCTGCCCAATCGGCGAGAATCGGCGGCCCCGGCAGGGGAAAGCCGCCCTCGAGCTCGGCCCAGGCGCCGACGATCCGGCCCCCGGGAACGAGGAGGACCGGCCCCCGTTCGCCCGGCCTCGGGGCGCAGGCCGAAAGCAAGAGGAGCAACGCGAAAAGCCCCCTAGCCATCGAAGACCTCCAGCAGCGCCTCGAAGCCGAGAGCCCGCGAGGCCTTGAGGTAGACCGTGTCCCCGGGCCGAAGAAGGGCGCGGAGCTTCGCCCGGGCCTCCTCGAGGTCGGCCGCCGCCTCGCCGCCGGCCGCCTCGGCCATGAGCTCGGCGTAGGCCCCGACGAAAAGCACCCGGTCGGCGACCCGGGCGGCCTCGGCCGCCGCCTCCCGGTGGTATTCGGCGGCCTTGGTCCCGAGCTCCTTCATCTCCCCGATCACCGCGAGCTTTCGCCCCGGTTGCCGGGCGAGGACCTCGAGCCCCGCCCGGAGCGAGGCCGGGTTCGCGTTGTAGGCGTCGAAGAGCACCCGGTAGGGCCCGATCCTCCTTAGTTCCATCCTCCCCGGCGGCAGCTTGAGCACCGCGAGCCGGTCCACCACCTCGGCCACCGGCCGGCCGAGGAGCTCGGCCACCGCGAGCGCCGCGAGCGCCGCGAGCGCCACCCCCCGGCCGGGGTAGGGGAGCCGCACCCGAAAATTCCAGTAGCGAAACGCGGTCCCTTCCGGGTCGAGGCGGAGCTCCCGTCCCGAAAACCGGGCCCCTTCCGAGAACCCGTAGGTGGGAACCGCGAGCCCGAGCCGCTCGGCGAGGCCGTGTTCCGCCAGGGCAAGCGCCGCCTCGCGGAGGAGCTTGGTCTTCTCCCGGGCCACCGTCTCGAGGTCCCCGAGCCCTTCAAGGTGGGCCGGCGCCACCGCGGTGAGAACCCCGAGGTCGGGGTGGCTTAAGGCGAGCAGGTCGTCCATCTCCCCGACCCGGTCGATCCCGAGCTCGACCACCGCTCCCGGCGCCCTCTTGAGCCGGAGAAAAAACCGGGCCAGCGCCGGCGGGGTATTGAGGTTGCCCTCGGGGGCGGCGAGACCGAGCCCCTGGGCGATCGCCTCCTTGGTGCTGGTCTTGCCCACGCTCCCGGTGACCCCGATCACCGGGCCGGGAAACCGGTCCCTGATCGCCCGGCCGAGGCGAAGGAGGGCCCGGTAGGGGTCCGCCACCCGCACCGCCCGCGGGTGGGGCCGGTCGGTGAGCAAAAAGGCGGCCCCCTTAGCCGCCGCCTCCTCTAGGAAGGCGTTCCCGTGGGTGCGGGCGCCGGGGAGGGCGACGAAGGCCGCCCCCGGGGTCACCTGCCGGCTGTCCCAGACCAGGTCGCGAGCGGGCTTTGCCTCGGGTCCCACGGTGCCCCCGGTCTTTTGGGCGACCCAGGCGGGATCAAGCGTTTCTTGAGTATGTTGAGTCATATACACAACACACTCACCTAACGCCTAGCTTAGCACGCGCCGGGGGCTCGCCCCACAGGCTCAGCATCCCGGCCGCGAGCTCCCGGAAGACGGGGGCGGCGAGCTTCGACCCGTAGCGCTCCTCGGGGGGAAGCTGGGGGTCGTAGAGGACCACCACCGCGGTCGCCCGGGGGCGGTCCGCGGGAACGAACCCGGCGAAAAGCGCCACCACCCGCTCGGGGTCGTAGCCGCCCCGGGTGGCGATCTGGGCGGTTCCGGTCTTGCCCGCGAGACGGTAGCCGGGAAGCCGGGCCCGGGTGGCGAGCCGGCGCTCGAGCATGGCGCGCACCTTGCGGGCGGTGGCCTCGGAGAAGACCCGCACGCTCAAGGCGGGGTCGTCCGCGAAGATCCGGGGGCGGTGGAAGCGCCCGTCGGCGAGGGCGTTCATCGCCGCCGCCAGGTGCAAGGGAGTGACCGCGAAGCCCTGGCCGAAGGTGGCGTTGGCGTACTCCACCGGGCCCCAGCGCTCGAGGGTAGGGAAGAGCGGCCGCGCGGCCAGGCCGGCGAGGAGCCGTCCGTCGGCGAGGTGGAGCTTTTCGAAGTAGCGGTGGAGGGTCGCCTTCGGGATGCGCTCGGCCAGGAGGCTGATGCCGACGTTGGAGGAGTGGGCGAGGATCTCCTCGAGGGTCCACTCCTCGGTGGGGTGCCAGCGCCAGTCGCGCACCATCCGGTCCGCGACCTTCCGCTTCGCGGGCACCTCGACGCGCTCCTCGGGTCGAACCGCGCCCTCCTCCAGCAGCACCGCTGCGGTCAGCGCCTTGACCGTCGAACCCGGCTCGATCAGGTAGCGGAAGGCGTAGTTGGCGAGGCGGGGGTCCTCGCCGGGTTTCCCCCGGGGGCTTTGGGGGTCGAAGAAGGGGGCGTTGGCCGCGGCCAGCACCCGGCCGTCTGAGGCAAGCACCACCACCGCCCCCCAGCGGGCCTTCGCCCGCTCCATGCCGCGGGCGAGGGCCTCTTCCGCGAGCGCCTGGACCCGGGCGTCCAAGGTGAGCCGGACGTCCTGGCCGCGGGCCAGGGTCAGGTTGCGCAGGCCCTCGATCCCCGCGAGCCCGCGCCCGTAGCGCCCGCGCGCGCGCTCGGTGTAGCCCACGATCTGCCCCGCCAGGGTGCCCAGGGGGTAGCGGCGCTCGCCCCGGCGGGGGGAGACCGCGAGCACTTGGCCGTCGGCGGTGAGGATGCGGCCCCGGGGCTTGGTGAGCGGGGGCGGCGACTCCGGCGCGGGGAAGAACCCCCGGGGCGCAGCGAGGAGCTGGAGGGCGCCGTAGGCGAAGACCAGCGCCCAGCCGAGGACGAACGCGCCGGCGACCCAGGTCCGGCGGAGCCCGGCCCGGTTCACCGCGCCCACCGCCCTTCCGCGAGCGGCACGAAGCCAGCGCGCTTCGCCCACTCGAGCACCCTCTTGGGGTTCTTGCGGGCGGCGAGCTCGGCCTCGAGCTCGGCCACCCGGGCCTGGAGCGCGGCGTGCTCGGCGCGGAGCTCGGCCAGGGCCCGCCTTTTCGCCTGGGCGTTCGCCCCCACCAGGGCCAGGAGAAAGAGCAGCCCGGCCAGCAAAAAGCCCCAGCGGAGCACCACCGCCCTCACCGGCGCACCCCCACCCGGAGCTTGGCGCTCCGCGCCCGGGGGTTTTCGGCCACCTCCTCGGGGCGCGGCACGACGGGCTTCTTGAAGAGCGGCTCGAACTCGGAGCTTTCCCGGAAAAAGCGCTTCACCTCGCGGTCCTCGAGCGAGTGGAAGCTGATCACCGCGAGCCGGCCGCCGCTTCGGATCCGGTGCGCGCTTTCCCCAAGCAGCGCCCGGAGCGCTCCGAGCTCGTCGTTGACGTAGATCCTGAGGGCCTGGAAGGTCTTCCGGGCGGGGTGCCCGGCCCGCCGGTAGCCCACCGCCCGCCGCACCACCTCGGCGAGCTCGGTGGTGGTGGAGAGCGGCCGCGCCCGCACGATCGCCCGGGCGATCCGGGCCGCCGCCGGCTCCTCGCCGAACTCCCGGAGGATCCGGGCGAGCTCGCGCTCGGGCAGGGTGTTCACCACCTCGGCGGCGCTCGGCCCCTCGCTCCCCATGCGCATGTCGAGGGGCCCCTCCAGGCGGTAGGAAAAGCCCCTTTTGGGGTCGTCCAGGTGGTAGCTCGAGACCCCGAGGTCGGCGAGCACGCCGTCCACCTCTGCGACGCCGAGTTCCTCGAGCACCCGCCCGAGCTCCCGGAAGTCGGCCTCGACCAGGGTGAGGCGGGGCTCCTTGGCGAAGCGGGCCCGGCCCCGGGCGATCGCCTCGGGGTCCTTGTCCAGCGCGATCACCCGCGCCCCCGCGGCGAGGAGCGCCTCGGTGTGCCCGCCCCCGCCGAAGGTGGCGTCCACGATCACCTTGCCCGGCCCCGGGCGCAAAGCGGCCAGGGTTTCCTCGAGCAGGACCGGGCGGTGGGCGAGGGTCATGGTCATAGTCCGAGGTCCTTAAGCCGGTCGGGGATCGGCGGGTTGGCCATCGCCTGGCGGATCTCCTGCCACCAGCGGTCCTCCGACCAGATCTCGAGCCTTTTGGGGGCGCCGGCCACGATCACGCTGTCCTCGAGCCCGGCGAACTGCCGCAACGTGGGCGGGATCAGCACCCGCCCGCCCTTGTCCATCCGGGTCTTGTGGGCCCCCATGTAGAAGAAACGCACGAAGCGGCGGGCGTTGGCGTCGGTGAGGGGGAGTTTCTCGAGCTCCTCCTCGATCGCGTTCCAGACCCCGAGGGGGAAGACGTAAAGCCCTCCTTCGAGCCCCCGGGTCAGCACCATGCCGTCGGCGACGAACTCGCGAAAGGGCGGGGGGATGACGACCCGGCCCTTGTCGTCGAGGTTGTAGCTGAACTCGCCGTACGGCATGGATACGCCCTCGCTCTCCTCTCATGGGAGAGGTTAACACATTTTCCCACTTCTCCCTATTGATTTACCACAGATCTACCCTGTCTCCCCACCCCCAAATGGGGGGTAAGAAGAAACCGGGCCCCGAAGGGCCCGGCGGGAAGGGGTGTAAGCCGGGTTCTGTCGTGCGCGGTCATCTATCTGGGACCACGGTCGCCCGTGGCCTCAAGCGGCCATCTCTCGCGGGTGCGATCGGGCCGGGCAAGCCCTCCCCGCACACGGCCTTGCACCGGGTGGGGTTTGCCGAGCCACCCCGGTCTCCCGGGGTGCTGGTGGGCTCTTACCCCACCGTTTCACCCTTGCCTCCATGACCCTTCCCCGAAGGGAAGGCGGATCGGCGGTCTGTTCTCTGTGGCACTTTCCGTCGCCTTGCGGCGCCCAGGCGTTACCTGGCACCCTGCCCTACGGTGCCCGGACTTTCCTCACCCTCCTTTTAGGGGAGGGCGCGACCGCGCCCCCTTCCCAAAGGTATATTTTAGCGCGCGCGTGGGCTTTTGTCACCCTTTTCGGGGCTAGCATGGGGGCATGCAGGGGCTTGGTCTCGGCCTTTTCTTCGCCGTCGGCGCCGGACTGCTCGCCCACCACCTGCGCCTGCCCGGGGGCGCGGTGGTGGGGGCGATGGT
>WFXV01000124.1 GCA_015490435.1 Thermaceae bacterium | reverse complement strand
GGTGAAGCTCCCCCCGTGCAGGTAGACCATCACCGGCCAGCCCCCTTCGGGCGGGGGCTCGGCGGGGACCCAGAGGTTCAGGTTCAGGCAGTCCTCGCGCTGGGGCGGGAGGTAGGCCCCGAGGCGGATCTCCACCGAGCCCCGCTGGGGGCAGGCGGGGCCGGGCTTTCGGGCGTCGAAGCGCCCTTTGGGCAATCCCAAGGGTCGGGGAGGCTCGAAGCGCCCGGCCTGGGCGTAGGGGATGCCGAGGAAACGCAGCACCCCTCCGCGCTCCTCCCCGACCAGGAGCCCCCCTCCGGTGGGCCAGTAGACCTGGGCGGCGGCCACCGCCAGGAAGAGGAGGAGCGCCATGAGCCGCTTCACGCCTTTTCGATCCGAAGCGGTTCAGGGAACCAGACCGACCGTTGGGGGAAGGGGATCTCGATGCCTTCTTCGTCGAAACGCTTCTTGATCCGCCGGTTGAACTCCCGCGCCACCCCCCATTGTTCCTTGGGCTGGGTGGTGAAGAGGACGCGGATCACCACCGCGCTGTCGCCGAGCTCGTTGACCCCGAGGACCTGGGGCGGGTCGTCGGTGAACTTCTCCCGCCAGCCCCGGTAAAACCGCTCGGCCTCGTCGCGGATGACCTCGAGCACCCGGTCCACGTCCTCCTTGTAGGCCACCCCCACGTCCACCACCGCCCGCGACCAGTCGCGGCTCATCACCGTGACCTGGTTGATTTGGCCGTTGGGGATGAAGTGGACCTTGCCCTCGAGGTCCCGGAGTACGGTGAGGCGCAGGTTCATGCGCTCGACCCCGCCGGCGAGGTCGCCCACCTTGATGATGTCGCCCACCCCGTACTGGTCCTCGAGCAGGATGAAGAACCCGTTGATCACGTCCCGCACCAGGTTCTGGGCGGCGAAGGAGATGGCGAGGCCGGCGATCCCGGCGCCGGCGATCAGCGCCCCCACGTTGATCCCGAGGTTGGCGAGGGCGAGCAGGGCGCCCACGGTGATCACGAGCCCCTTCAGGGTGGACTGCACCACGTTGGCGAGCGTCTCCTTGCGCACCCTTTGCCGCTCGAAGGGCCCCTCCGCGCCCACCCGGAAGCGATCGGCGAGGGCGTCCACCAGCCGGTATCCGGCGTAGGTGAGCACCAGGATGAAGAGTACCGAGAGCCCCCGCGAGCCCAGCCAGCGCACGAGGAGCTCGCCCCAGGTGAAAAGCGGTTCGACCCGGAGCTCGAAGAGCCGGAAGAGGAAGCTGAAAAGGGCGAGCGTGAGGAGCGCCCACCAGCCCCGGGCCAGCCAGCGCCAAAACGCGTCGTCCCGGGGGTCCTCGGTGAGCCGGGCCACCCAGTGGAAGGCGCGGGCCCCGGCCCGGGCGAGCTGGTAGGTGACGAGGACCGCCGCCAGCGCCACCAGCACCCGAAGCCAGAGCGCCGCGCCGGTCACCGACGCCAGGTTGAAGCCCTCCATGCCCCTAGTTTAGGCGCCGAGGGCGGTGAGAAGGCCCGACTCGGCGAGCCGGCTCGCCCGGAGGAGGGCGTTTTTCACCGCCCGCCGGTCGGAGGCGCCGTGGCCGATGAAGACCGCGCCGCGAACGCCCAAAAGCGGCATCGCGCCGTACTCCGCGGGGTCCATGCGGGCGGCGAGAGTTTTGAGGGCGTCCCGAACCAAAAGGGCGCCGAGCTTCGTCTTCAGGTCCCGGCCGAGGGCGGCCTTGATCCAGCGGAAGATCGTCCGCGCCTCGCCCTCGGCGAGCTTGAGCACGACGTTGCCGGTGAACCCGTCGGTCACCACCACGTCGGCCTTGCCGTCCATGAGGTCGCGGCCCTCGACATTGCCCACGAAGTTAAGGCCGCTCTTTTCCAGCAGGGGCCGGGCGGCGAGCACGAGCTGGTTCCCCTTGGTCTCCTCCTCCCCGATGGAAAGGAGCCCTACACGGGGGTTTTTCACCCCGCTCATCCGCTCGGCGTAGGCCGCCCCCATCCGGGCGAAGGTGAGAAGGTGGGACGGGCGGGCGTCGGCGTTGGCCCCGGCGTCGATCAGGTGGACCTTGCCGGCGGGCGTGTCCGCCGGGAGCTCGGCGAGGATCGCCGGCCGCTCGATCCCCTTGATCCGGCCGAGGATAAAGAGCGCTGCCGCCATGGTGGCCCCGGAGTGGCCCACGCTCACCGCCGCCCGCGCCCGTCCCTCCTTGACCAGGCGCACCGCGACGTTGATCGAGGCCTCGCGTTTTCTGCGCACCTCGGTGGCGGCGTCGTGCATCCCGATCACCTCCCGGGCGGGGACGATCGGGAGATCGCCGCCGGCCGAGCGGAGCTCGGCCCGAAGGCGCTCGGGGTCGCCCACCAACACCACCGGCACCCCCTCGCGGGCGGCGAGGAGCGCGCCGGCCACGGTCTCGCGGGGGGCGTGGTCGCCCCCCATCGCGTCCAGGGCGACCGGGAGCGCGCTCATGCCTCGGGGGGCAGGTGTTTTTCGAGCTTCTGCTCGTAGTTGCGCTTGGGCTGGGCGCCGACCCAGACCTCCACCGGCTCCCCGTTCTTGAAGAGGATCACGGTGGGGATGCTCATCACCCGGTAGCGCATCGCCGTGCGGGGATTCTCGTCCACGTCGAGCTTGGCCACCTTGAGCTTGCCGGCGTACTTCTCGGCGAACTCCTCGAGGTAGGGGGCGATGATCTTGCAGGGCTGGCACCACTCGGCCCAGAAGTCCACGATGGTGAGCCCGTCCTTTACCGCCTGCTCGAAGGTGTCGTCGGTCAAGTGAAGGATCTCGGCCATACGGGTTACACTCTATACCGTGCCGCTTCCCGAGGAAGTGAGGGCCGAGGCGAGGAGGCTCTGGGCGGCCGGGCGCTACTGGGAGGTGCACGAGGTGCTCGAGCCCTTCTGGCTCGAGGCCTCGGGCCCCGAGCGCGAGCTCCTGCAGGGGGTGATCCAGCTCGCCGCCGCCCTCCACAAGGCCAAAACGAGCCGCCGGGGGGCCGAGCGGCTCTTTAGGAAGGCCCTCGGGCATCTGGAGCGGGTGCCGGGCCTCGACGCCGAGGCCTTTGCCGCCGGCGTGCGCCGCGCCCTCGACGCCCCCGACGCACCGCCCCCCTTCCCGCTCGATCAAAAGTAGATCGCCATCCGTAGGCCCCGGGCGTCCTCCTCGGGCGGCTCGGGCACGCGGCGGGCTTCGCCCCGGGCGATCCTCTGGGCGGTCCAAAGGAGTGCTCCTGCGTCCACCAGGTCGCGCCTTTTCGCCGGGGGCAGGGGGGTTTCAAGAAAGAGCGCCCGCCACGCGGGTCCGAACGCCTCCGCCAGGGCCTCGTTCCTCCAAAAGAGCCCCCGGCGGTCCCGCTTCGAGGTGCGCACCAGCGCGGGCCCCGCCAGGTGCAGGAAGCTGAGCTCGGGGTGGCCCTCGTAGACCCGGTCCTGGAGCTCGGGGCGCATCGCCCGGTCCACCTCCCGGAGCACGGGAAAGAGGGCGTAGGTCTGGCGGTTGAGGCCGGCGGGGGCGTTCAGCCGCCGGGCCTCCTCGAAGCTCTCGGCAGCGAGCGCCCGCCGGCTCGGGGTGGGGAAGACCGAGCTCTTCCGCTCCTGGGGCAAGAGCTCCCGGGCGGCCCGGTCGGCGGCCCGGCCCCCGGGGCTTGCCCGCTCGGGAAGGCCGATGGGCACGTCCACCACCAGGATCCCGCCCTCGGTGCGGGCGAGCACCCCCTCGAAGCGGGGAACGAGCGCGGCAAAGAACGCGCCCTCCTCGAGCCCCACCAGGACCCAGCCCGAGCCCGCCCAGTCGGCGCCGTAGACCATGGTCTCAAAATAGCGAAGGCGCCCCTTTCGGGGCGCCCCTTTTGGCTCCGCGGGCAGGACTCGAACCTGCGACCAGTCGGTTAACAGCCGACCGCTCTACCAGCTGAGCTACCGCGGACCGCGGCCCAAAGCCAAGTATGAGGTTAGCAAAGGCGTCGGTTTTGTTCAAGTACACTGGGGCCGTGACCGAACGCGCCTGGCTTGCCGAGGCTGCGCGCCGGCTCGCCGCGGTGCCGGGCGTCCAGCGGGTCTACCTCTTTGGGTCGTTCGCCCGGGAAAGTTCGCCCAGGCCGTGAGTCGGGCGAGAAGGCCATGAAGGCGGTCTGGTTCTCGATCGATGAGGACGGGTGGCGCGGCTGGTATGCGACCTGCCCCGGGATGACCTCCAGGTACCTACTCGAGGCCGCTTTCGGCCTGGACAAGCGCTACATCCCCACCCGCTACCCCGACGCCCTCGCCGACCTTACGCCGGGCGAGAGCTACACGGAAAGCGAGGCCCGGGCCGCGATCGAGGCCGCCCGGGCCATCCTCGAGCGCGTCCGCGGGGTTTTAGCGCCCTAGCTTCTTCTCCATCTCCACCACCGCGAAGAGGGTCCGGAGAAGGGCGTCCGGGTTCAGGCTGATCGAGTCGATCCCCTTTTCCACCAGGAAGGCGGCGAACTCGGGGTAGTCGCTTGGCGCCTGGCCGCAGATCCCCACGTGGCGCCCCGCGGCGTGGGCGCCCTCGATGATCCGGGCCACCGCCCTTTTCACCGCCTCGTTCCGCTCGTCGAAGAGGGGGGCGACCCGCTCGGAGTCGCGGTCCACCCCGAGGGTGAGCTGGGTCAGGTCGTTGGAGCCGATGGAGAATCCATCGAAGCGCTTGGCGTACTCCTCGACGAGCCAGACGTTCGAAGGAATCTCGGCCATGACGTAGACCTCGAGCCCATCTTCCCCCGGCTTTAGCCCCCCTTCCCGCATCACCTCGAGCACCCGGTCCCCCTCCTCGGGGGTGCGGCAAAACGGCACCATGACCTTGAGGTTCTTGAGCCCGAACTCCTCCCGCACCCGGCGGACGGCGGCGAGCTCGAGCAAAAACCCCTCCTTGTAGTCGGGGTGGTAGTAGCGGCTCGCCCCCCGCCAGCCCAGCATGGGGTTTTCCTCCTTGGGCTCGAAGAGCTCCCCGCCGAGGAGCCCGGCGTACTCGTTGGTCTTGAAGTCGGAGAAACGCAGGATCACCGGCCGCGGCCAGAACGCCGCCGCGATCAGGCCGATGCCCTGGGAGAGCTTGTCCACGAAGTAGAAGGTCTTGTCCTCGTAGCCCCGGGTGCGCTCGGCGACCGCCCGCTTGACGCGGATCGGGAGCTTGTCGAAGTGGATGAGCGCGAGGGGGTGCACCCCCACCCAGGAGGCGAAGACGAACTCCATGCGCAATAGCCCCACCCCGTCCGAGGGCAAGAGCGCGTTCTTGAGCGCCTCCTCGGGGTTCCCCACGTTGAGCATGATCTTGGTCTTGGGCCGCGGGAGCTTCTCGGGGTCGATCTCCTCCACCCGGTAGCGGAGCCTGCCCTCGTAGACCCGGCCGATCTCGCCCTCGGCGGTGCTCACCGTGACCTCCATCCCGGTTTTCAGCACCTGGGTCGCGACCTCGGTGCCCACCACCGCGGGGATCCCGAGCTCCCGGGAGACGATCGCCGCGTGCGAGGTGCGCCCGCCGCGGTCGGTGACGATCGCCGCCGCGAGCTTCATGATCGGCTCCCAGTCGGGGTCGGTGATTCGGGTGACCAGCACCTCCCCGGGCTGGAACTGGTCCATCTCGTCGGGGTCGAGGATCACCCGCGCCCGGCCGCTCACGATCTTGTCCCCGACCGCGAGGCCCTCGACCAGGACCTTGCCCCGCTCGAGGAGCTCGTAGCGCTTGAGCACCGGCTTCTTCTGGGAGTGGACCGTCTCCGGCCGGGCCTGGACGATGAAGAGCTCGTTGGTGAGCCCGTCCTTCGCCCACTCGATGTCCATCGGGGTCTCGCTGCCCCGCTTTTTGGAGTAGTGCTCCTCGATCAAAATCGCCCACTCGGCGAGCTTCAGTACCTCGTCGTCGGCGAGCGAGAAGCGCTCACGCTTTTCCTTGGGCGTGCGCACGTTCTTGAGCCGGTGGGTCTCGGGGTCGAAGACCAGGGTGAGCTCCTTGGCCCCGAGCTTCTTGTAGACGAGCGGCCGGTAGCCTTCCTTGAGCAGGGCCTTGTGGACGTAGAACTCGTCGGGGACGACCCGCCCCTGGACGATGTTCTCGCCGAGCCCCCAGATCGAGGTGAGGTAGACGAAGCCGCGGTGGCCGGTCTCGGTGTCCAGGGTGAACATCACGCCGGAGGAGGCGAGGTCCGAGCGCACCATCCGCTGCACGCCCACGCTGAGGGCGACCTTGAAGTGGTCGAAGCCCATGTCCTCGCGGTAGCTGATCGCCCGGGCGGTGAAGAGGCTGGCGAAGGCCTTCTTCACCGCTTCGAGCACCTCGGCCTCGCCGTGGACCATGAGGTAGGTCTCCTGCTGGCCGGCGAAGGAGGCGGTGGGCAGGTCCTCGGCGGTGGCCGAGGAGCGCACCGCCACGTCCACCTCGTCCACCCCGCTCCGCCGCGAGAGCTCGCGGTAGGCCTCGCGGATCTCGTGCTCGAGGTCCTCGGGATAGCGCCCGGCGGTGATCAGGCTGCGGATCTTCCGGCTCACCTCGAGCAGCGCCTCGACGTCCTTCGTCTTGCGCCAGTCTTCGAGGAGGGCGCGGATCTTCTCGAAAAGGCCGTTTTCCTCCAGGAAGTAGCGGTAGGCCTCGGCGGTGACCGCGTAGCCGTCGGGGACCTTCACCCCGAGGCCGCCGAGTTCCCGCATCATCTCGCCGAGCGAAGCGTTCTTCCCTCCGACGAGCGGCACGTCCTCGATGCCCACCTCGGAAAACCACTTCACCCAGCGCATTTTCCGCCTCCTTTCCTAAGCTATAGGATAGCGCTGGCAAGGGGTGAAATTTGCCTTGGGGAGTTTGTCCCGCCAAGGTGCTTAGAATGCGGGCGGTGGAAGCCCTTCGCGCCTACCTCCTCGACCTCCTCCCCGACCCCGAGCGCGCGGACCGCGAGGAGGCGCGGGTCTACGCGAGGCTCCTTCGCGACTACCCCGAGCGCGGGGGGAAGATGCTCCGGGGCAGGCTGCTCCTCGCGGTGGCGGAGGGCTTTGGCGGAAGCCAAGAGGCGGCGCTCCCGGCGGCGGCGGCGCTCGAGCTCTTCCAAAACTGGGTGCTCATCCACGACGACATCGAGGACGAAAGCGAGGAGCGCCGGGGCCGCCCTGCGCTCCACCGGCTCTACGGCGTCCCCCTCGCGCTGAACGCCGGCGACGCCCTCCACGCCCGGATGTGGCACGTCCTGGTGGCGGCCGGCTACGGTCCCGAGGTGCTGCTCGAGTTCGCCCGCCTGGTCGAGCAGACCGCCTACGGCCAGCATCTCGACCTCTACTGGATCGAGCAGGGGATCCTCGACCTCACCGAGGACGACTACCTCGAGATGGTGCGGGCGAAGACCGCCTACTACACCGCCGTCGCCCCCTTGAGGCTCGGGGCGCTGGTGGCGGAAAGGGAGCCGCCCGCGGTCTTCGAGACCGCCGGCGAGCGGCTCGGGATCGCCTTTCAGATCGTGGACGACGTCTTGAACCTCGAGGCCGACCCCGCCGCCTACGGCAAGGAGATCGCCGGAGACTTATATGAGGGCAAGCGCACCCTGATCGTGCTCGACTTCCTGCGGCGTGCCCCGCGGGAGGAGGCCGAAAAGGCCCGGGAAATTCTTCTGAAACCCCGCGCCGAGAAGGACCCCGCCGAGGTCGCCTGGCTCCACCGGCGGCTGCTTGAGAGCGGGGCGGTGGACCGGGCGCGGGCCCGGGCCGAGGCGATGGCCGAAGCGGCCCTCGCCGAGCTCAGCCCCCACCTACCAAAGCCGGCCCAGGAGCTCCTCTTTGGGCTCGTCTTCCGCCGCGCCTGACCCCCTTTTGGGCGTTTTCACCCGGCGCGGGCCGGGGGATAATGGCCTTCGTGCCGCGGGCGCTCGGCCTTCTCTTGCTCGCCGGCCTCGCGCTGGCCGCCGAGTTAACCACTCCGGCCCTGCGCGAGGTGAATCCAGGTGAGGTAGTGGTTTGGCTTTTCTCTCTTAGGGCCGGGGAAACTCTTGAGGGAGAGCCGGCTTCAGGCTTTGTCTCTTTTTCTAAACTTCCGCGGAAGGGCCCCGGGTATGCGCCGGTCTCGGTCCAAGTCCCCCCCACGGCGCCCGCCGGGCGCCGGCTTGCCTTCGTGGCCCGGGTGGGCGGGGAGACCTACCGCCTCTTCGTTCGGGTGCGCCTGGTGCCGCGGGTCGGCCTTGAGGTCCGCCCCGAGCCTCCCTTCCTGCGGGTTCGGCTCACGGGCGAGAGCAACGGGAGGGTGCGCTACCGGCTCCGGGTCGAGCGGGGCGAGTGGCGGTGGGAGCGGCTCGTAGAGCTCGCCCCCGACGCCTCCCGCACCTTCGTCTTCACGCCCCCTCCGGGGATCCGCCCGGTGCGGGTGGAGGCATGGGTCGAGGGGCGGAAGGAGGAGAGCCGGGTCGTGCGCTCCGTGCGCCTTCAGGGCGTTGAGCGGGCGGAGGTGCCCGGGGAGTTCCGGCTGAGGGGGGAACTGAGCGGGTACGCCGCGCTTGGAGGGGAGCCTGCCCTCGGCTTCTCCCTGCAGGGCCCTCTCTCCGACTACCTCCGCGCTGGAGTGCAGGTGGGCTATCCCTGGAGGACCCTCCTCTGGGCCCGGGGGCAGGAGCTTGGCGGAAGCGTTTATTGGGCCTCCGGCATGGCCTCGGCCGCCTTCGGCCTCCGCACGCCGGAAGGTGGGTACATAAGCGGGGCGGGCGCTTACGCCTGGGGAAACGGAGAGCGCTGGAGCGCGACCCTCGGCTTTAGGGCCCCCGGGGTCTACGCGCAGGGGGAGTACCTGGAGTACGACCCCGCCCGCTGGGTGCTGGCGGTGAGCGGGGCCTACTACGGGCGCGAGAGCGGAATCGCCTCCCGCATCGCTTGGGACGCGGGAGCAGGGAGGGCCACCGCGAGCCTCCGAGCCCGCTGGTCCTGGCCTGGGTTCAGCCTGCGCACGGGGGTCATGCGGGTCTTCCCCCTTGAGGGGAGCCCCCAGACCACCTTCTCGCTCGGGGCGGGATTCGCCGGGCACGGGGGCGAGCTCAGGGTGCGCGTCGAGCCCGAGTGGACGTGGCGGCTCGTCTTCGCGGGACCGCTCGATCAGGGGGTGAGCTACCGCTTCGTAGGAGACGGAAGCGAGGGGCTCCGCTTCTCGGTCGGGCGGCGGGTCGCGGGAGGCTCGGTGGGAGCCGAACTGCGCTATCCCTGGGACGCCCCCTTCGAGCTCGCCGCCTGGGTGCGGAGCCCTCCCCTCCCCTTCTT
>WFXV01000123.1 GCA_015490435.1 Thermaceae bacterium | reverse complement strand
ACATCACCGCCGAGCCCACCCGCCCCCGCTCGGCGACGTTCTCGTAGACCTCGACGTCTTTGGAGAACATCAGGTGGTAGCCGTAGCGGAAGGAGTGGAGGAGGCGGTTTCTCCGGGCGACGCTTTGGTCGGTGTGCTCCATGTAGAGGTTGTCGAGGAAGCCGTCGAGCTCGTTTTCCTCCACCAGGGAGCGGGGGCACTCGTAGAGGGTGATCCCCGGGCCCTGGCGGTTCCCCACCGCGCGCACCCGGCGGACCACGAAGCCCGGCGAGTCCTCGGCCCGCACCGCGGTGATCACGTCCGCGGCGCGGAGGCCGTCCACCACGCAATCCTCGCACTCGACCACGAAGACGGCGCTATCCGGGTTGTAGAAGTCGTAGTTGGGGCCAGTGTTCCTGACCTCGAGGTTCTCCACCCGGATCCGCTTCCCGCTCACCACCACGCCGTGGCCCTTGCCGCCGGCGTCCACCACTGCTCCGGGCCGGGCCCTTAGGGTGAGGTCCTTGCCCGAGAGCTCGAAGGGGCGGTGCACGCCCGGGAGCAGCTCGATCGTGCTCCCGCGGGGTGGCGTCTGGGGCGGCGTCTGACCCGGCGCGATGAGGAGGAGCGCGGCGAGGAACCACATTCCATGTGCCGGTATACAACAAGCGCCGCCGCGCTTCTACCTACGAATTTTTCTCACGAAGGGTTCTTACCTCGCCGCCGGGAGGCCGGCGTGGTAGAGGGTAGCGAAGCGGATGAGCTCGTTCGCGTTCTTGAGCCCGAGCTTGTACATCAGGTGGCGGCGGTGGGTGTAGACGGTTTTCTCCTCGATGCCGAGTTTTTCGGCGATTTCGGCGTTGGAAAGCCCCTGCCCCAGGAGCAAGAGCACGGTGCGCTCGGTGGGCGAGAGGCGATCGGGGCTCGGGGCCTCGATCGAGGCGAGGCCTTTCAAGGCCTCCACCAGCCGCTCGGGGGGCGCGTTCTTGGAGAGAAAGGCGGAGGCGCCGAGCTCCTCGGCTCGGGCCTTGAAGGCGGGCTCGTCGTAGGCGGTGAGGACCACCACCGGAAGGTCGGGGTGGGACTCGGCGAGCTCGGCGAGGAAGGTAAGCCCCGGCTTGCCCGGCAAGGAGAGGTCGAGGAGGACCCGCTCCGCCCAGTCGAGGTGGGGCGCCGCCTGCTCGGCGCTCTCGACCGCCCGGATCTCGGCCTCGGGCAGGACCTCCTCGAGGAGCCGAACCAGCCCCTCGCGGACCAGGGTGTGATCCTCAACCACGAGTATGCGCACGCGATCCCTCCCCTACCGGCCAGCGCGCCTCCAGGCGGGCCCCGCCGCCGGGGGCGGGGGAAAGCTCGAGCCGCCCGCCGAGGAGCCTGAGCCGCGCCCTCAGGATACCAAGCCCCTGCCCCTCCTTCACCGGACCAGAGAGGCCGGTGCCGTCGTCGGTGACCTCGACCAAGAGCTCGCCGTTTTTTCTCACCCGCACCCAGACCCGGCGCGCCCGTCCGTGGCGCCGGGCGTTTTCGAGCGCGTGCTGGACGATGCGGTAGACCTCGACCCGCTCGCGCTCGTCGAGCTCGCCCTCGATCTCTACCTCGAGCGCGATCCCCAGCCGCTCCGCCAGCGCGGTGAGCGCCTCGGCGAGGGGCAGGTGGTGGAGCTCCGGGGGCGAGAGGTGGTGGATCGCCTGGCGGAGCGCCTCCTCGGCGCTGGCGATGGCCCGGTCCGCTTCCTCGATCCGCCCCTGGGAAAGCGCCCAGCGGGCGGCGATCAGGTTCTGCACCGCGCCGTCGTGGATCTCCTGGGCGACGGCGTTTTTAGAGAGCTCCTCGAGCTCCTGGAAGTCCCGCTGCAGGGCGAGGAGCTGGTTGATCCGCTCGACCACCCGGTCGGCGTGCTCCTCCCCCACCGCCTCGAGCCGCCCCTTGCCGGCGGTGAGCGCCTTGAGCTGGTCCTCGAGCCGGGCCCAGGGCGCGAGCAGGGAGCGGAGCATCAGGTAGGCGGTGCCGCCGGTGGCTATCGCCGCCAGGGTGGTGAAGAAGAGGTCGAAGAGGTAGTGGAAGCGGTAGTAGATCTGGGCGAGCTCGGGGACCTCGCGGAAGGCGAGCAGCCAAAAGCCCACCAAAAGGGGGACCAGGTAGGCCACCAGGGCCACCACCATGATGGTGCGGCGGACCTGCACGATTAGATGCTACTCCCCTCCTCATTTGGTTCAACCCCCGGTTTTGTAGACTCGGGGCCGTGTACGCCCTCCGGGAAGCGCTCTTTGCCATCGTCCGCCACCCGGTGAGCAGCCTCGCGACTCTGACCACCGCCGCGGTCTCGTTTACCCTGCTTTTGCTTTCCGGGCTTTTTCTTTGGAACCTGGACCGGGTGGTGGGGGCGGCGGAGCAGGAGCTCTTGATCGCGGTTTTCCTGGAACCCGGCGCGGACCTGGAGGCGACCGCCCAGGCGGTGCGGAACACCCCGGAGGTGGCGGCGGTGCGGGTGATCCCGAAGGAGGAGGCGCTCGCCGAGCTCGCCCGCGACCAGCCCTGGGTCGCCGAGGTCGCGAAACTCGTCGAAAACCCCCTCCCCGACACCCTCCTCGTTACCCCCCAAAGCGCCGAAGCGGTAGCGGGGCTGGTGCAGCGGCTGGGGACGATTCCCGGAGTGGCGGGGGTGGAGTACGGTGGGCGGCTCACCCTCGAGCTCGTCAGGCTCGCCCGCGGGATCCGGATCGGGGCCTTGGTGCTCGTCTTCATGCTGATCCTGAACACCTTCTTCAGCGTGATGGGGACGATCCGGCTCTCGATCGAAAGCCGCCGGGACGAGCTCGAGGTCATGCAGCTGGTCGGCGCCACCCGGGGGATGATCCTCCTCCCCTTCGTCTTCGAGGGGTTCTTGCTCACCCTGGGAGCGGCGGTGCTGGCGGCGGCGGTGGCGATCCCGGTCTACCGCTACCTGAGCGGGGAGCTCGTGCGGTTTTACCCCTTCGTGCCCACGCTCGCGCCCGCCGATCTCCTGCTCGCGACCGAGGGGCTCTTCCTGCTCGCTTTCTTGCTGGGCGCGGTGGGGGGTTGGCTCTCCAGCCGGGCCCGGCTTCGGGAGGCGGCGTGAAACGGGTCGTGCTCGCGCTCTTCCTTCTCTTGCCCCTCGCCTTCGGGCAGGGGCTCGAGGCCGAACTAAAGCGCGCCGAGGCCCTCCGCAAAGCAAGGGCGGCGGAGGCGGCGCGGATCGCCGCCGAGCTCAAGAACCTCGACGCCAAGACCCAGGAGCTCAGGAAGAAGATTGCCGCCCTCGACGCCGAGCTCTCCCGGGTGGCCCGGCGGATCGCCGAGCTCGGGGCCCGGATCCGGGCGCTTCGCGCCGAGATCCAAAACCTCGAGGCCGAGGAAGCGAAGAAGGCCCGCGCCTTCGAGGCGAGGAAACGCGAGCTCGAAAGGCTCCTCGTGCTCCTTTGGCGGCAGCGGGCGGCGGGCTACCTGCCCGCCCTGCGGGCCACCTCGTTCGCCGAGCTCGCGGCGAAGAGCCGCTGGCTGAGCGCCCTGGGCGCCGCCGAGCTCGACCTCGCCCGGCAGGTGGAAGCGGAGGCTCGGGCCCTCGCCGCGCTTCGCCGCAAGAAGGCCGCGCTCGAGGCCCAGCTCGAGCGGGCCCGCGCCGAGGCCGAGAGGGAGCGGAACCGGCTCAAGGCCCGCCGGGCGGAGCTCACCCGGCTCCTCGCCCAGCTCGAGCAGCACAAGAAGGCCAAGGCGCTTAAGCTCGCCGAGCTCGAGCGGGCGAAAAGGCAGCTCGACGCCGAGATCGCCCGGCTACAAAAGGAGCTCGAGGCCGAGCGGGCCCGGGCGCAGCGGGTCGCCCTCGGGGTGCCGAAGGCGCTGGTGGGGCGGCTGCTCTTCCCCGTCGCCGGCGGCCGGATCGAAAAGCGCTACGGCCAGGACGGGCAGGACTTCGAGTGGATCCGGGCCCCGCGCCCCGGCGCGCCGGTGCGGGCGGCCGGGAGCGGGCAGGTCTTCGCCGTGCTCTACTACGGCAACGTGGGCTGGACGGTGCTGATCCAGCACACCTCCACCCTCTTCACCCAGTACGTCAACCTCCAGGAGCCCCGGGTCGCCACCGGGGACCACGTCGAGCAGGGCGAGCTCCTCGGCTACCTAGGCGGCGGAGCGCTGATCCCGCCGGACGTGCTCTGGTTCCGGGTCGCGGTCTGGAAAAACGGGCAGTTCTACTACGTGAACCCCGACCCCTACTTCTGAGGAAGCGAGACCTCGAAGACGAGCCCGCCGCCCTCGGCGGACCGGGCCCGCACACCGCCCCCCATCGCCTCGGCCAGGGCCCGGACCACCGCGAGGCCTAGGCCACTCCCCCCGCGGGTCCGGGCGGGGTCGCGGCGGTAGAAGGGCTCGAAGAGCCGCTCGAGCTCCTCCGGCGGCACCCCGGGGCCGAAGTCTCGGACCTTGATCCGGCCGGGCGCGACCCGGACCTCGGCCCGGCCGCCGCCGTGCCGCGCCACGTTGGTGGCCAGGTTCCAGAGGATCTGGCGCAGGCGGTCGGGGTCGGCGAGGGCGGTCCCCTCGCCCTCGAGCCGGTAGCGCCCGGGGAGCACCCGGTCGAAGACCTCGCGGACGAGGGCGGCGAGGTCCACCGGTTCCCGGGCCAGGGCGAGCCCGCCGGCGGCGGCCACCGAGAGGAGCTCGAGCTCCTCGACGAGCCGGGTGATCCGGTCCACCTCGGCGACGAGCGCCTTCAGATTGGCGGCGTCCGGGGTCAGCACCCCGTCGGCCAGCGCCTCGAGCTCGGCCTTGAGCACCGCGAGCGGGGTCCGGAGCTCGTGGGCGGTGGCCGCGAGCTGCCGCTCCTCCCGGGCCCGTTCCTCGGCCAGGCGGTCGGCGAGGGCGTTGAAGGCCGCCGCCAGCTCGGCGATCTCGTCCCGCCCCCGCACCCGGGCCCGCGCCTCCCGGTCGCCGGCGGCGTAGCGCCTCGCGGTCTCGGTGAGTTCGCGGATGGGCCGGGCGAGGCCGAAGGCGAGCCCCGCCCCCACCGCCGCCGCCACCAAGAGCGCGAAGAAAAGCGCCTTCCGGCTCTCCCCCTTGAGCTCCTCGACGAGCCGCTCCCCGGGCCGGTGCCCCTCCCGGGGGTAGGGCCGCGGCGCCTCGGTGAAGTAGCGGCGCACGTGCTCCGCCTGCACCCGCTCGATCAAGACCAGGGTGAGCCCGCCGGAAAAGAGGGCCACCGCGAGGAAGGCGAGCACCAGCCGGGTCGCGATCCTCACGGCGCCACCCGGTAGCCGACCCCGCGCACGGTCTCGACCTTTTGGGCGCAGGGGCCGAGTTTCTTGCGCAGGTTCTTCACGTGGGCGTCCACCGTCCGCTCGTCCACGTAGGCCTCGCCGAGCGCGTCGAGTAGCTCCCTTCGGGAAAGCGCCCGGCCTTCGGCGGCGAGGAGCGCCCTCAGGATCTTGAACTCGCTCGGGGTGAGGGGGACCTCCTGCTCGCCGCAGGTGACCCGCACCGCGCCGGCGTCGAGCTCGAGCGCGCCCGCGCGGTAGCGTTCGTGGCGCTTGGCCTCGGGGCGGCTCCGCCTCAGCACCGCCTTGACCCGGGCCACCACCTCCCGGGGGGAGAAGGGCTTGGTGACGTAGTCGTCGGCCCCGAGCTCGAGCCCGAGAATCCGGTCGAGCTCGGCGCTCTTCGCCGTCACCATGATGATCGGCACCGCCGAGCTCGCCCGCACCCGCCGGGTGAACTCGAGCCCGTCGAGCTCCGGGAGCATCAGGTCGAGGAGCACGAGGTCCGGCTCAAAACTGCGAAAGAGGGCGAGCGCCTCCTTGCCGTCCCTCGCCCGCTCGGTGACGAAGCCCTCGGCGGTAAGGTAGCGGGCGAGCACCTCGGCGATCCGGGGCTCGTCCTCGACGATCAGGATGCGCTCGCCCGCCATGCCCTTAGCTTACCGGCCAGGCCCCCGCCCCGCCGGCGGCGCGTGGTCGGGGCAGTTCCCCTGCCCGTGGCCCCCGGGGTTGTTCGCGTGCAGGATCTGCTCCACCGCCTGGAGCTTCGCCATGACCTCCTCGGGCTTGAGCGAAAGGGCCCGCACCCGAGCGACCTCCTCGGGGGTGTAGTCGGGCGCGCTCGCGCCGAAGTTCGCGTTCTTCCACTGGGTCTTGAGCCAGTTGAGCAGGGCCACCACTTCCTCGTCGCTCATCGCCGCCGCGAAGCCGGGCATCACCCCGTCGTAGGTCACGCCCCGCTGCACCATCTGGCCCTTGAGCCCAAAGAGCACGCTCGCCACCAAGAACTCCCGCCCCTCGGGCAGAGTGGAGAGCCGCCCGATGGGCCCGTCGATGAAGGGATAGGTCCCGGGAATGCCCTGCCCGTCGGCCTGGTGGCAGCTCGCGCAGTAGGTCTGGTAGAGCGCGGCGCCGTCCGCGGCGAGCGCCGGGGCCGCGCCCAGGAGGGTCAGGCTGCTCAGCAACACCACCACAAAACCTCGCTTCATCTCCGATCACCTCCGGAAGAAAGCCTAGGCCCGGGCGGATAAAGCCCGGGCGAAGGTTTTGTGAAGGTTTCGTGAAGCTAGCGGCGGTAGCGCCCCATCCACTCGGCCTCGGCGAGGACCGCGAGACGGGAAAGCCGCCGCGCCACCTCCCGGGCGGGGGCGCCCGGAGGGAGGCCGAGCCGGGGGCTTACGAGCGCGTAGAGCCGGAAGAAGTAGCGGTGGGCCGGGTGGCCCCGGGGCGGGCAAGGGCCGCCGTAGCCCACCCGGCCGAAGTCGTTCGTCCCCTGGGCGAAGCCCCGGAGCTTCGCCCTCCCCGGCACCCCCTCGGGAAGCCCGGTCGTGCTTGGGGGAAGGTCGTAGACCGCCCAGTGGTAGAAGGCGCCCAGGGGAGCGTCGGGGTCGAGCACGAGCAAGACGAGCGAGCCGGTATCCCGGGGCACGCCCGAGAAGACCAAGGGCGGGCTCCGGTCGGCGCCGTCGCAGGTGTAGACCCGGGGGATCCAGCCGCCGTAGGCGAAGGCCGGGCTCTTCACCCCGAGCTGGGCGAAGGCCAGCGCCCAAAGGAGGGCGAGGCCAAAGGCGAACCGGAGCACGGCTACCTCCGGGGTTCGATCAGTCCGTAGTTGCCGTCCTTCCGCCGGTAGATGACGTTGATCTCGCCGGTGTCGGCGTTCTCAAAGACGAAGAAGGTGTGGCCCAAAGCCTCCATCTGCACCGCAGCGTCCTCGGGGGACATCGGCTTCATCTCAAAGCGCTTGACCCGCACGATCTCGGGGGCGAAGGCCTCCTCGGGCTCCGGCGGAGGGGGCGCCGGGGGCTGCCCGAGCGCGGTGTGGCGCTTGCCCATGAGCCGGCCCTTGAAGCGCTTGAGCTGCTTCTCCAGCACCTCCACCGCCCGGTCGATGGCGGCGTAGAGGTCGGGGTCCTCCTCCTCGACCCGGATGAGGCCGCCGGGGACGTTGAGCTGAATCTCGGCCTTGGCGCGACGCTCGACGTGGGGGCTGCCCGCCAGCGAGAGCACCACCTTGGCGTCCTGGATGCCGTCGAAGTAGCGCTCGAGGCGGGCGAGCTTCTTCTCCAGGTAGCCGCGGATGGTGTCGGTGATCTCGACGTTGCGACCGACGAGCTTGTAGATCTGCATCGTCCCCTCCTTTCCCCTTCCCCCTCATTCTAGCCGAGCCGCCGGTCGGCCACGACCTGGCCGGCGCGGAGGGCCACCACCCGCTGGGGGTAGGCGCGGACGAGCTCCTGGGCGTGGGTGGCGAAGACCACGGTGGCGCCCTTGGCGTGGGCGAGCTTGAAGAGCTCGAGCACCGCCAGCGCGTTCTCCCGGTCGAGGTTGCCGGTAGGCTCGTCGGCGAGCAGGATCTTGGGCTCGGGGAGCAGCGCCCGGGCCACCGCCACCCGCTGGGCCTCCCCCACCGAGAGCTGGTGGGGGAAAGCCCGCCGCTTGTGGGCGAGCCCCACGGTGCGGAGCGCCCGGGTGATCCGCTCCGCCCAGTACCGCCGGGGCACCCCCTGGACCCGGAGCACGAAGGCGAGGTTCTCCTCCACCGTGCGGGCGGGCAGGAGGCGGTGGTCCTGGAAGACCACCCCCACCTGGCGGCGGTAGAGGGCGATCCGGTTGCCCCGCAACCGGCGCAGGTTGGTGCCCTCGACGTAGACCGCCCCCTGGGTGGGCAAAAGCCGGCGAAGAATCAGCGCGAGCAGGCTCGACTTCCCCGCCCCCGAGGGCCCCACCAGGAAGACGAACTCGCCCCGGCGGATCTCGAGGTTCACGTCGTAGAGCGCGAGCGTCTTGGTCCCGGGGTAAGCGAGCGAGACCCGGTGCAGGTGAATCACGCCCTTAGCGTACTGGTTCTCATGTCGCTGACGTTAGAATGGCGGGCATGAAGCCGAGCCGCGTCTTTTCCGCCCTGCTGGCCGCCGCCGCCGCGCTGGCGATCGCCCAGTTCGGCCCCGCCGGGGTGCAGGGCTTCACCGAGGACCCCAACGGCCGCGCCGCGGTCGAGACCTACGAGATCATCAAGAACCACTACCTCAAGAAACTCGGTCCCGACGACTTGAAGCGGGTGCTCGAGGGGGCGATCCGCGGCCAGGTCGACGCCCTCGACGACCCCTTCACCAGCTACAGCCCGCCGCGGCACACCAAGATCCGAAACGAGGACGTCCAGGGCGAGTTCTACGGCATCGGGGTGATCATCCAGGCGGCCCGCCCCGACGGCACCGGCGCCAAGATCCTCACCGTCTTCCGGGGCGGCCCCGCCTTCCGGGCCGGGCTCAAGGCCGGCGACGAGATCGTCGAGGTGGACGGCGAGGACGTCACCGAGCTCGACCTCTTCGACATCGTCGCCAAGATCCGCGGGCCCAAGGGGACCACGGTGGAGATCGGGGTCCGGCGCAAGGGCTCGCGGGCGGTGCTGCGCTTCAAGATCCCCCGGGAGAAGATCGAGATCGTCTCGGTCTCCAAGGCGATGCTGCCCGGAGGGGTGGGCTACGTCGCCATCGAGACCTTCCTCAACGTCAAGGTCATCGACCAGCTCAAGGCCGCCATCGAGGAGCTCAAGAAGCAGGGGGCGAAGAAGCTCGTCCTCGACCTCCGCGACAACGGCGGCGGCCTCCTCGACCAGGGCTGCCAGGTGGCCGACGCCTTCCTCGACCACGGGGTGATCGTCTACACCCGCTCCCGCGACGTCACCCGGCCCTTCTGCGAGGCGAGCCCCGAGCGGCTCTGGAGCGGGCCGATGGTGGTGCTGGTGAACGGCAACTCGGCCTCGGCCTCGGAGATCGTCTCGGGGGCGCTGCAGGACTACGGACGGGCACCCGTCATCGGCGAGAAGACCTTCGGCAAGGGCGTCGGCCAGAACGTCTTCACCCTCGCGAACGGCGGCGAGCTCACCCTGGTGACCTTCGAGTGGCTCACCCCCAAGCGCCGGGCGATCCACGAAAAGGGCATCACCCCCGACTACCTGGTGAAGGACACCCGCTTCCCAGAGCCCCTCGCCTTCGAGGGCCTGGGGGCGCCTCCGGGGGGCGAGGTCGAGCTCATCGTCCGCGACGCCGAGGGCCGGGTGGTCAAGACGCTCAAGGCCAAGGTGGACGAGGAGGGCAAGTTCACGAAGAGCGAGGAGGTCCCGCCGCGCAAGACCTCGGACGTGCCCGGCGAGGCCCTCATCGACCTCGAGCACGACGCCATCCTGCAAAAGGCGCTCGAGATCCTCGGCCGCTAGCCCGTCTTTTCCAGGTCCCCCGGCCCGGCGGCCGGGGGATCTTTTTGTGCAAGAATGGACGTATGCGCATCGTGGGAAGCACCGGTCGGCCCGAGGCCAGCAAGGACGCCCTGCTCAAGGCCCTCAAAGGAGCGCACTGGCCCCGGCTCTCCCTCACCCTGGTGGCTCCCGGCCAGGGGGCCCGGCACCAAACCGGCTACGCCGCGCTGGTGCTCGGCACCGCCGAGCCCGTCCTCACCCGGGTAGCCTTCGGGCCCGCCTTCGGGGAGGCCGGCCAGCGGGCGCTCGCCGAGCTTCTAGACGCCTTCGCCAAGCACGGCGCCCGCCGGCTCTTTGAAGCCGCCCTCTCCCCCGGCGAGCTCGCCGCCCTCACCGAGGGGGAGACGGCGCTCTTGGCCCGGGTGGCGGCGGCGAAGAACCCCCTCAGCCCTGAACGCGTGCCCGTTGGGTGAGGGCCACCCCAAGGAGCACGAGCGCCCCGCCGAAAAGGGCGAGGGGGGAGAGCCGCTCGCCCAGGAAGACGTAGCCCCCGAGCGCCCCCAGGACCGGCGCCAGGTTCTGCCAGACCCCGGCCTTGCCCGGCCCCAGGACCTGGACCGCCCGCATCCAGGCGAGGTAGGCCACCACGTTGGCGAAGATCCCGCTCGCGGCGGTGCCCCACCAGACCCAGCGGGGCAGCTCGGAAAAGGGCAGGGCGAGGACCTGGGGCAGGCCGAAGAGCCAGTACGGCACCATCCCCCCGACGTAGCCGAGCCCGACCCAGACGAAGAGCGGGTAGCGGGACCCCACGGTCCGCGCCGAGATCGAGTAGACCGCCCAGGCCAGCGAGGCGAGGACGAGCATCCCCACACCCACCCCGACCT
>WFXV01000122.1 GCA_015490435.1 Thermaceae bacterium | reverse complement strand
GCCAAAAAGCCCGAGGCCGGCCCCCGAAACCTGCTCCAAGACCCCCGCTTCTGCAGGCTCAAGGAGGTCTTCGGCGCCGAGCTCATTGCCTTCGAGGAGGAACCCCTGAGCGACAAATGATAGGGGGTAGGCGTATACTCTAGACATGCGCACCCACGACCTGGGCGACGAAACCCTCGAGGCCCTCTTGAAGCGCCTCCGCCGGATCGAGGGGCAGGTCCGCGGCCTCCAGAAGATGATCGCCGAGGGCCGGGCCTGCGACGAGGTCCTCACCCAGATGACCGCCACCAAGCGGGCGATGGAGTCGGCGGCGGCGATGTTCTTGAAGGAGTACGTGGCGGTCTGCGCCGCCGAGGTGGCGAGCGGCGACACCGACGCGCTCGAGAAGATCTCCGACGCCCTCAAGAAGTTCCCCTAGGGCGGGCGCGTATAATCGGGGCGTGCCCGAGGCCGAACCCGCCCTGGCCGTGGCCGCCCGCACCGACCCCGGCCAAAAACGCGAGCGCAACGAGGACGCCTACGGCTACCGCCTGACCGAGAACGGGGGCGTCTTCGTCGTCGCCGACGGGATGGGGGGCCACGCCCACGGCGACCGGGCGGCGCGGCTCGCGGTGGAGACGGTGCTCGAGCGCCTCGCCGGGCGCGACCCCTCCCCCGCCCTCCTGGTGGACGCGCTCGAGGAGGCGAACCGCAAGATCTTCCAGACCGCCCGGGCCGAGCGGGCCGAGGGAATGGGCACCACCGCCACCGTGCTGGTGGTGGACTTCCCCTACGCCCTGATCGCCCACGTGGGGGACTCCCGGGCCTACCTTCTTCGCAATGGCCTCTTGGTCCAGCTCACCCAGGACCACTCCTGGGTCGCCGACCGGGTGCGGGAGGGGCTCCTTCGCCCCGAAGACGCCCGCGCCCACCGCTGGAAGAACGTGATCACCAACGCCCTCGGCACCTTCCCCGAGGTCGAGGTGGACCTCCTCGGCCTCAGGCTCAAGCCCGGGGACCTGCTCCTCCTCTCCACCGACGGGCTCCACGGCGTGCTCGGGGAGGAGGCGATCGCCCGCGTGCTCACCGCCGACCTCCCCCTCGAGGTTGCCCTCGACCGGCTGGTGGAGCTGGCCAACGCCTGGGGCGGGCCCGACAACATCACCACCATCGCGGTCCGGGCCGACCGGGTGCCCGCCGGGGAGGAAAAGCCCTACGCCCTCCTGCTCTCCGGCGACCAGCCGGTCTACATCCGGGCCCGCAGCGGCGACACCGAGCTCGTCCTCCCCCGGCGCGCGCCCAAGTACCGCCTGAGCGAGGTCGTCTTGCTCTTGCTCTGGCTCGGGCTCCTCGCCTACGTGCTCCTAAGCCAGCGGCCCTAGCGGTAGGGTAAGTTATGGGTATGGAAAAGGTCGAAACCCACCGCGCCCCGGCGGCCATCGGCCCCTACAGCCAGGCGATCAAGGCGGGGGGCTTCGTCTTCGTCTCCGGGCAGATCCCCCTGACCCCGGAAGGCGTCCTCGTCGAGGGGGGCGTCGAAGACCAGGCCCGGCAGGCGCTCACGAACCTGAAGGCCGTGCTCGAGGCCGCCGGAAGCGGCCTCGACCGGGTGGTGCAGGTCACCGCCTACCTCACCGACATCGCCGCCTTCCAGGCGTTCAACCGGGTCTACGCCGAGTTCTTCACCGAGCCCTACCCCGCCCGGGCGGTGGTGGGCGTGGCCGAGCTCCCCAAGGGGGCCAAGGTCGAGGTGGCGGCGGTGGCGTTAGGAGGTGCCTGATGCGGATCCTTCACCCGACGGACTTTTCGGAGGCTTCGAACAAGGCGCTCGCGGTCGCCCGGATGCTCCGGGACCTGCTCGGCGGCGAGCTGGTTTTGCTCCAC
Organism: Thermaceae bacterium; assembly: GCA_015490435.1. Lineage (GTDB taxonomy): Bacteria > Deinococcota > Deinococci > Deinococcales > Marinithermaceae > WFXV01. The sequence goes on along the minus strand of WFXV01000122.1, from coordinate 2,750 downwards.
GCCATCGAGTACCCGGTCCGCAGCAAGGTCTACGGCGACTACTGGGACGAGATGCTCTCCAAGACCTTCGAGGAGCGGCGCCGGGAGCTGATCGCCTACCTCACCGAGAAGCTCAAGGAGCTCGAGCCCAACGCCAAGCACGTCATCGACGAGGGCAAGCCCCTCTCGGTGATCCTGAAGCACGCCAAAGAGGCCGATCTCGTGGCCATGGGCACCCACGGCCCCGAGGGGCTCCTCGAGCGGCTCCTTGGCTCGGTGACCGAGCGGGTAATCGAGCTCTCCGGCAAGCCGGTGGTGGCCACCAAGGCCGAGGCCGAGGTGCGCCCCTTCAAGCACCTGGTGGTGGCCACCGGGCTCGCCGAGCCCTCGAAGCGGGCGCTCGAGCTCGCGAAAAAGATCGCCGACGCCGCCGGCGCCCGGATCACCCTCTTGCACGCGGTCGAGCCTATCCCCGAGCCGCCCATCCCGGTGCACATGCCCGACCCCCACGAGGTCCTGGGCGGCGACTACATGGAAAAGCTCGCCAAGGAGCTGGCCAAGATCGCTGAGCCCTACGGGGCGGTCCCGGTGATCCGGGAGGGCGACCCGGTGGAGGTGCTCTGCTCCTTCGTCAAGGAGGAGGGGGCCGACGCGGTCTTCATCGGCCGCTCCAAGGAGGCCCGCTTCCTCGGCTCGGTGACCCGCGAGGTGCTCGAGCGCGCCGGCCTGCCGGTCTTCGTGCATCCATGATCGAGGAGCTCAAGGCGCGCTTTGAAAAAGGCGACCGCCGGGCGCTGGCCCGGGCGATCACCCTGGTGGAGTCGGGCCACCCGGCGGGCGCCGAGCTCTTGAAGGCGCTGAGGGGCGGCCGGCGGGCCAAGGTGGTGGGCCTCACCGGCAGCCCGGGCTCGGGCAAGAGCACCCTCGCCGACCGCCTGACCGAGGAGGCCCGGCGGGCCGGCGAGACCGTCGCCGTCCTCGCGGTGGACCCCTCGAGCCCCTTCACCGGCGGCGCGGTGCTCGGCGACCGCATCCGGATGATGCGCCACTACCAGGACGAGGGCGTCTACATCCGCTCGATGGCGAGCCGGGGGGCGCTCGGGGGCCTGGCCGGGGCCACGGTGGCGGCGCTCAGCCTGCTCGAGGCCTTCGGCTTCGACTGGGTCTTCATCGAGACCGTGGGGGTGGGCCAGAGCGAGGTGGACATCGCCCGGGTCGCCGACACCACCGTGCTCGTGCTCACCCCCGCCGCCGGCGACGCGGTCCAGGCCTTCAAGGCCGGGGTGATGGAGATCGCCGACATCCTGGTGGTGAACAAGTTCGACCTGCCCGGAGGCCCGAGGCTGGTCGAGGAGCTCAAGGCCACCCTCGAGCTCGCCCCGCCCCACCCCACCGGCTGGCAGGTCCCGATCCTGACCACGGTGGCGAGCCGCGGGGAGGGGGCCAAGGAGGTGCTCGAGGCCATCCGCGCCCACCGCGCCCATCTCGAGGAGAAGGGCGTGCTCGAGCCCCACCGCCTGGAGCGCGCCCGCTTCGAGATCCAGGCGGTGATCCAGGAGTGGGGCCGCCGGCTCGCCGAGGGGGCCGAGCCCCTTTTGCGTCAGGTGGAGGCAGGGGAGAAAAGCCCCGAGGAGGCCGCCCGCGAGCTGCTCACGAACCGGGAGCCTCCGGCTTCGGCGTGAGCCAGCCGGCGACCACCGAAAACGCACCCTTTTCCAGCTTCAGGTAGAGGTAGAGGGTGCGCTTTTCCTGGTCCTGCCAGAGCTGAACCAGGGCGTCTTCTCCCTGCATCCGCTCCTCCACCAGGGTGAACTTTCCAGCAAGCCCCCGGGCGAGGAAGTAGAGGTAGGTGGCGGCGTCGTCGGGGTTCGCCACCACCATGCGGTAGCACTGGGCGTCTTTGAGCGTCTTCCCCTCAGGGAGCGGGACCGAGGCCACCGCCTTCTGGCAGTCCTCGCCGAGGATCCGGTAGGTGGGCGCCGGCCAGAGCACCCCGGGCACCAGGTGGAAGGCGGTCACCGGCACCCGGCCGGCGAAAGCGAGGCCCAGGAGCAATACCCCCAAAACCCAAGCGCGCTTCATGCCCTTATGCTACCCCCATGGAGCTCTGGCTGGTCCGCCACGGGGAGACCGAGAAGAACCGCGAGGGCGTCTGGCAGGGCCAGCTCGACGTTCCCTTGAGCCCCGAGGGCCGCACCCAGGCCAAGCGCCTCGCGGCCAGGCTCCAAAGGCTCGGGCTCCGCTTCGACGGGCTCTTTTCCTCGGACCTCGCGCGGGCGCGGGAGACCGCGCGGGTCCTCGGCGAGGCCCTCGCGCTCGAAGCGAAGGAGGACCCGAGGCTCAGGGAGCTCTGCGTCGGCGCGCTCGCCGGCAAGCCCCGGGAGGAGGTCTTCTCCACCTACGCCGAGGTCCTCGCCCAAACCCGGGCCGATCCCTGGCGCACCCGCCTCCCCGGCGGCGAGAGCCTTTCGGACCTGAAGGCGAGGCTCCTCGCCTTCCTCGACGAACTCCCCGAGGGGCGCCACCTGGTGGTGACCCACGCCGGGGTGATCCGGGTAGCGGTCTGGGTCGCGCTCGGGCTCGAGGTGGGCCAGCCCTGGCGGCTACGGGTCCCGAACGCCTCCCTGACCCGCGTCCTCCTCCCCGAGGGGCAGGCCGGCCCCATCGGGGACGCCGCCCACCTCGAGGAGGGCGGCTAGGGCCGCCCCCACCACCCCGGTCCGCCGCCCCAGCCGGGCCCTTTTCACCGGCGCCTGCCGCCAGTTCTGCAT
>WFXV01000121.1 GCA_015490435.1 Thermaceae bacterium | reverse complement strand
GGTAGGGGACGTGAACCACCCCGGGGAGCAGGGGGGCGAAGCCCTCCCGGTACTTGGGGTTCGAGCTGGTGAGGGAGAGGCTCCCCATTGTCCTGCCGTGGAAGGCGCCGGTGAAGGCGAGGAGGTAGGGGCGGCGGGTGTGGTAGCGGACCAGCTTGATGGCGGCCTCGATCGCCTCGGTGCCGGAGTTGCCGAAGTAGACCCGGTAACCTCCGCCGAGCTTTTCCACCAGGCGCTCGGCCAGGCTGACGTTGGGCTCGTGGGCGAAGTCGGAGTAGCAGACGTGTACGAACCGCTCCATTTGCTCCCGGACGGCCGCGAGCACCCGGGGGTGGCCGTAGCCGGTGGTGTTCACCGCGATGCCGCCCATGAAGTCGAGGTAGCGCCGGCCGTCCACGTCGTAGAGCCAGACCCCCTCGCCGCGCTCGGGGACGAAGGGGTAAGGGCGCACGTAGCTGGTGGAGAGGACCTGGCGCTCCCTTTCGAGGATCGCTTCGCTCCGCTTGGCCATGCCCTGAGTGTATTCCGGTGCGATTTCGCTTTTGTCCCGCCTCGACCCCGGTGTATCTTAGGCGGCGAGGGGGTACCCACGTGGAAGCACGGGCGATCGTGGTGACTTCGGGCAAGGGCGGGGTGGGCAAGACCACCACCACCGCCAACGTTGGGACCGCGCTCGCGCACCTCGGCGAGAAGGTCGCGGTCGTGGACGTGGACGTGGGACTCCGCAACCTCGACGTGGTGATGGGGCTCGAGTCCCGGGTGGTCTTCGACCTGATCGACGTGATCGAGGGCCGGACCGAGCTGAAGAAGGCCCTGGTCCGCGACAAGCGGGTGGAGGGCCTCTACCTCTTGCCCGCCGCTCAGACCCGGGACAAGGAGGCGCTGGACCCCGAGCGCTTCAAGGAGATCGTCTGGGAGCTCTTGGAGAAGGAGGGGTTCGACCGGGTCCTGATCGACTCCCCGGCCGGGATCGAGAAGGGCTTCAAGACTGCCGCCGCCCCGGCGGAGGGGGCGCTGGTGGTGGTCAACCCCGAGGTCTCGAGCGTGCGCGACGCCGACCGCATCATCGGGATGCTCGAGGCCATGGGGATCCAGGAAAACTACCTGGTGATCAACCGCATCCGGCCGGAGATGGTCAAGCGGGGCGACATGCTGGCGGTGGAGGACGTGATCGAGATCCTGGGCCTAAAGCCCATCGGGATCGTGCCCGAGGACGAGCACGTCCTCATCTCCACCAACGTGGGCGAGCCCCTGGTGCTCAGGTCGAACTCGGCGGCGGGCCGGGCGCTCATGGAGACCGCCCGGCGGATCCACGGCGAGTCAGTGCCCCTTCCCTTGCTCGAGGACAAGAAGGGTTTTTGGGCCGCGATCCGCCGCATCTTTGGGGGGTCGTAGATGTGGTTCTGGCGGCGGCGGAAAAGTAAGGAGAAGGCCCGCGACCGCTTGAAGCTGGTCCTCGCTTACGACCGGGCCAAGCTGCCCCCGGGCAAGCTCGAGGGGCTCAAGGCAGAGCTGCTCGAGGTCTTGAAACGCTACTTCCCCGCCGACGAGAGCGGGGTCGAGGTCCGCCTCGAGGAGCGCGGCGAGAACGTGGTCCTGATCGCCGAGGTTCCGGTCCGTCCGTGACCCTGCGGATCCGCTGGGACTACGACTACGGGCTTTTCGCCCTCGCCCTTCTGCTTTCGGCCTTCGGGCTCTTCGTCCTCTCGAGCGCGGCCCCCGACGCGGGCTTCGTCGTGCGCCAGTCGGTCTGGCTCCTGATCGGGCTTTTGGCCGCCGCTTCCCTGCAGCTTTTCTCCAAGGTCCGGCTCTTCCGCTTGGTTCCCTGGCTCTACCTGCTCTCCCTTTTGCTCCTTGCGTTGGTTTTGGTCTTCGGCCGGGAGATCAACGGCGCCCGGGCCTGGTTCGTCTTCGGCCCCTTTCGCTTCCAGCCCTCGGAGTTCGCGAAGCTCGCGTTGATCCTGATGCTCGCCCGGGTGCTCGCCCGCCGCCCGCTGGTGCGGCTTTGGGACTACCCCTACCCCCTCCTCGTCGCCGCTTTGCCGGTGCTCCTCACCGCTGCCGAGCCCGACCTCGGGGGAGCGATGGTGATGGCCGCCACCGCCGCAGGCGTCTTCTTCGCCCGGGGGCTGCCCTGGCGCCACCTGGCGGCGGCTTTCCTGATTGGGGTCGTGCTTTTCCCCACCGTGGTCTGGCCCCGGCTCCTGCCCCACCAGAAGGAGCGGATCCTCACCGCCCTAAACC
>WFXV01000120.1 GCA_015490435.1 Thermaceae bacterium | reverse complement strand
GGGCGGACCCGGGTGAAGAGTTCGCGCATGCCGGAAAGCACCCGGGAAAAGCGGTGGCCGGGGTCAGTAAGGGCGGCTTCGAGCTCCCCCCAGGTGAACTTCCGGCGGTTGAGCCGGCGCTTGATCCCGCTCTCTCGGTAGCCCTCGCGCCAGGAGGGGGTGCCGAGCAGGGCGTGGAAGTAGACCGCCGGTAGCCCCTCGAGCGCGAGCATCACCAGATGCGAGCCGAGGTGCCGGCGAAGCCCCACCGCCTCGTCCTCCCCGGGCGGGTTCAAAGCGTCCCACCAGGTGAGGTTGAGCTCATAGGGAAGAGGCCCTTTGGGGCTCGCCCGCTCGCTCACCTCGCCGCCGTGGGCCCGCGCCCGGGCCACCAGGAAAGCCACCTCAGCCTCGGGCAAGATCCCCTCCACCGGCCTGAGCCCGATCCCGTCGTGGGAGGCGAGGAAGTTGAGGAAGGCGGTGCGGGGGCCCGGGGTCACGAGCCCCGCCGCCCAGTCCACCAGCACCCGGGCGTCCTCCCGGGCGTAGGCGTGGAGCACCAGGGGCGGCAGGGCGAAGTTGTAGACGAGCTGGGCCTCGTCGGTACCGTCCCCGAAGTAGGCAACGTTCTCGGCGTGGGGGACGTTGGTCTCGGTGACCAGCTTGACCCGGGGGGCGGCGAGGTCCAAGGCGGCGCGGAAGGCCCGCACCAGGGCGTGGGCCTCGGGCTCGTTGAGGCACGCCCGCCCCGGCGCCTTCCAGAGGAACCCCACCGCGTCCAGGCGCAAGAACTCGGCCCCCTTCTCGACGTAAAAGAGCAGGACTCGGAGCACCGCGTGGAAGACCTCGGGGTTTCGGTAGTCGAGGTCCACCTGGTCGGGGCCGAAGGTGGTCCAGACCCGGCGCCCGGCGAACTCGGTAAAAAGCGGCGTGGTCCGGGGCCGCACCACCCGCGAGGTGTCCCAGCCCTCGTCGGTGAGGAAGAAGCGGTCGAAGGGCGGCTCGCCGGCGAGGAACCTTTGAAACCAGACGCTCTTGCTCGAGAGGTGGTTGATCACCGCGTCGAGCATGAGCCGGCGCTCCTTGGCGAGCCGCGCCACCTCGTCCCAGCCCCCGAGCCCCTCGCGCACCGCGTAGTAGTCGAGGACGGCGAAGCCGTCGTCGGAGGAGTAGGGGTAGTGGGGCAGGAGGTGGAGGTCGCTGAAGAAGTCCGCCCGCTCGGCGAGGAAGCGCCGGAGCACCGCCAGGGCGGGCTCGCCGGGGGCGGTGACCTGGTCGGGGTAGCTGATCAGCATCGCCTCCCCGGGAAAGAGGTCGAGCCGATCGAGGGGCCCGCCCCGCTCCGGGTGGGCGCGGGCGAAGGCCCGGAGCTCGGGGACGAGGGCCTCGGCGAGCCGCGCTCCAGCCTCGCCGTAGACGAAGGCGAGCGCACTCCTAAGCCTGAGCTCGGCGGGTTGCACCGATTGCCTCCCGGAGGACCGATTTTAGCCGGGGGTAGCCGAAGTGCCGGGCGGCGATCCGGTAGTTCGCCCGGGTCGCCTCGCGGGCGTAATCCGGGTCGCGGAGGAAGCGGAGCACGCCCGAGACCACCTCCCGGTCCACCCGCGCCCCCACCTCGACAAAGCGAAACCCGAGGGGGCGGATGTCGACGAGGTAGGCGGGGTAGCGCCCCACCACCACCGGCCGCCGCATCCAGACCGCCTCCAAAAGGGCATTCCTGAACCCCTCGTAGGCGCTCGGGTAGGTGACCAGGTCGGCGTGGAGGTAGGCGTCCCAGAGGCTGTAGACCTTCCTGCCCCCGGCCCGCCCCCGGGTCCGGGCCACCCGATCGGCGGCGAAGCGGAGGTCCACCCCCTTCGCCCGGGCGTAGGCCCGGAGCCTTTCTTGGTAGCGGTATCCCTCGTCGCCGGCGGCGTGGGTGACGAGGACGACGGGGTCGAAGCCCCGCTCCCGGAGCGCCGCCGCCAGGTCGAGGCTCGTTTCGATCCGCTTCCTCGGCACCACCCGGGTGGGCTGGAGGAGGAGCAGCCGGTCCCCGATCCCGAGGCTTTCCCGGAAGTCGGCGTTATAGCCGTCGGGGCCGGGCGGGGGCCGGTCGAAGTCCATGACGTTCGGGAGCAGGTGGGAGTCGAGCCCCCGCCGAAAGCGGAGCTCGGCCCGCTGGAGGGTGTTGATCGAGAGCTGCCCCGGGCCCGCCGGGGGGAAGTAGCGGGCGAGGAGCGCGGGCACCCGGTTTTTGAGAAAGCGCTTTCGCTCCCAAGAGTAGTCGTGGTTGTGGCTGAGGGCGGGGACGCCGAGCCTCCGCCAAAGCCCGAAGAGGGCGAGGGCGAGCGGCAGGTGCAAGGGGATCGCCCAGGCGTTTTCCACCAGGAGCAGGTCGGGACGAAAGCCGCCGAGGGCGGCGGCGAGTTTTTCCTCGAGCTCCCGGCCGGCGCGGAAGATGGCAAGGACGAGCCCCGGGTCCTCGGGGCCGGGGGCGAAGGCCTCGCCCTGGAAGCGGCGGGCGAGCGGGCTTTGAAAGTGCATCTCGGGGACCTCCGCCCCCTCCCAGTCGGGCTCGAGCACCCCCGCGAGGGCGAAGACCCGGTGGCCCAGGGCCTCGAGCCCCTCCCGCACCTTCCGCACCTCGAGGCTCACCCCGTCGGTGCCGGAAAGCCGGGTGGCGGCGAGGAGCACCCGCACCGCCTACCCCTTCACCCCGCCGGCGGTGAGCCCGCCCACCAGGTAGCGCTCGAACCAGAAGAAGAGCAGCATCACCGGCACGGTCACGATCACCGCCCCGGCCATCAGGTACTGGTAGGGGACCTCCTGGCTATTGAGCGCCACCATGCCCCGGGAGAGGGTGAAGATCTCCGGGGTGTCGAGGAACATGAAGGCGAAGAGGAACTCGTTCCAGGCGATCATGAAGACGTAGAGCCCCACCGAGGCCAGCGCCGGGAGCGAAAGCGGCAGGGTAATCCGCCAGATCACCTCGAAGCGGCTGCAGCCGTCGATCATTCCCGCCTCCTCGAGGCTTTTCGGGATCGTCTCGAAGTAGCTCCGGAGCATGTAGAGGGCGACCGGCAGGGTCTGGGCCAGGTAGACGACGACGAGGCCCCCGAGCGTGTCCCGGAGCCCGATCAGGGTGAAGACGACGTAGAGCGGGATCGCCAGCACGATCGCCGGGAACATGTAGGTGAGCAGCACCGCCCGCTCCATCAGGCGGCGGCCGGGGAAGTCGAGCCGGGCCACCGCGTAGGCCCCGAGCACCGAGAAGAAGAGGGTAAGCAGCATGGTGACCACCGAGACCAGGGCGGTGTTGGCGATGTAGCGGAGGAAGCGGTACTCGAAGAGCACCGCCCGGTAGCCCTCGAAGAGCTTTTCGAGCCCGGGCAGGAAGCCAGATTGGAAGACCTCGAAGGGCAGCGAGAGGTCGGCGGGGTTCGCCAGAAACTCCGCCCGGGGCTTCAAGGAGGCGACGAGCATCGCCCAGAAGGGAAAGACCACGGCGAAGACGAAGAAGACGAAGCCGAGCGCCCGGAGGCCCCTTAGGGCGAGGCGCTCGTAGGTCTCGCGGGTGGGGGGAAAGAGGGCGAGCTCGCGCAGGCCGTAGACGAGGAGCGCCCCGCCGGCGGCCCCGGCGAGGGCGCCGAGAAAGACCCCGCCCCCGAGCGCCCCGGGGAGAAGGGCGCCGAGAAGCGCTCCAGCCCCAGTAAAGAGCAGGTAAGGCCCAAGCGCCCCCTTCCTCGGCGCGGAGAGCGCCGCCAGAAGCCCAAAAAGCGCCCCGGCGAGGAGGGGAACGGCGGCGAGTAGGTGGGTCTCTAGGCCCAAAAAGAGGGCGGCCGAGAGCGAGACCGCACCGTAGGCGAGGGAAAATGCCAGGGCGCCGGTGAGGGCGGCGAGGAGGAAACCCATCTTAGACCTCCCCCTTCGGCGCGTAGCGGAAGTAGAGGGTGAGGAAGAGCGCCAGGATGAAGAAGAGCACCACCGCGAGCGCCGCCCCGAGCCCCAGGTCGGCCCGGGCGAAGGCGTAGTCGTAGACCTTGATGGTGATCGTCTCGGTGCCGGCGGCGCCGCCGGTCAGGAGGAAGATGTCGTCGAACTTGTTGAAGGTCCAGATGAAGCGGAGCAGGAAGAGGGTGGCCAGGATCCCGGCGAGCTGGGGCAGGGTGACGTAGCGGAAGGTGGCCCAGATCCCCGCCCCGTCCACCCTCGCCGCCTCGAAGAGCTCTTTCGGCATCGCCTGCATCCGAGCCAGGATGAAGAGGAAGGCGAAGGGGAAGTAGCGCCAGCCCTCGAAGAGGATGACCATGGTGAGGGCGAGGGGGAGCTCGAGGCGGAGTCCGAAGAGCTCGAGCGGCCAGGTCCGTTGGGAGAGGAAGGGGATCGGGCCGCTCGCGAGCCCGTACTTGAGGAGCAGCGCGTTCACCGTGCCGGCGAAAGGGTCGAGCAGGAAGACCCAGACGAAGGCCACCGCGATCACCGGGACGACGTAGGGGAAGAGGAATAGGCCCCTCAAGAGGTTTCGCCCGGCGAAGCGGACCGCGAGCAGCTGGGCGGCGAAGAGCCCGAGCAGGATCGAGAGCCCGGTGCCGAAGACGGTGTAGGCCAGGGTGACCTTGAGCATGGGCCAAAAATCCGGGTCCCGGAAGACCCGGGCGAAGTTTTCCAGGGTGAAGGGCTTCGCGAGGATCGGGTTCGGCGCTTTCGTCGTCACCTCCGGCCGGGTGGCGCGGGGGTTCGGGCGGCCGGCGGCGAAGTAGGCGGCTTCGGCGCGAAAGGCGAGGACGAGCTCTTTTCGCGCCCCTGGCCTTGGGCCGGCGAGGCGGCAGGAAAGCACCTCGCCTCGAATGCGGCACTCGGGGGGGAGCTCGAGGGGGGCTAGGCCGGGCGGGACCCGGTCGGTAAAGCGGGTCTCGGTGATCGGGTTTGGGCTCCGGTTTTCCACCCGGTAGGCGACGACCATCCGGTCCCCGGGCGCCTTGGGCCGGAGCTTGACCCGCTCCACCACCACCGCCCGGGGCGGCCGCAGGTCGCCGAGCTTGATGTTCTTGAAGGCGATCCAGAAGTCGGCGACGACCGGGAAGATGACGATCAGCACCACCACGAAGAAGGTGGGAAAGAGCATGAAGAAGGCGAGCCGGGCCTCCCGGGCCTTTAAGCTTCTTGGCCGCATCCTGCCCCCTAAGGCAGGGGCCCGGGGGCGCGCCCCCGGGTCCCGCTTTTTGCTACTTCAGGGCCTCGACCGCCCGCTGCATCTCGGCCGCGGCCTCCTCGGCGGTGAGCTCGCCGTCCAGGTAGCGGCGGACGATCTTGGGGATCGTCTTCTCGCCGTAGAGCTTGGCAACGAGCGCTCCCTGGCCGCGGGCGAAGCCCCAGCGGTCGGCGACCTCGAGCCCGGCCAGGATCTTCTCCACCACCTCGGGCGGGTAGATCGCGCCGAGTGGGCGCTTGCGGTCCACGCCGATCTCGAGCTTGGACCAGCCCTTCACGAAGTACTCGGGGTCGGCGGCGGTGCCCCGGCGCACCGGGAACTTGCCCTCGGGGGCCATCGAGAGCCAGTCGAGGTAGGCGTCGGTGAGCAGGAACTTGACGAACTTCTTGGCCGCTTCCACGTCGGCATCGGCGGTGATGCCCAGGTAGCTGATCTGGGCGTAGGAGGCGCCCTTCGGGTTATTGGGCCCGATCAGCCGGGCGACGAAGCCGGTGCGTTTCGCCAGCTCGTCGGTGGTGGGGTCCTTGAAGGCGGTCACCGGGGCCGAGTCGCGGAGCCCGGCGAGCTCGTCGAGGATGAAGGGAGACCAGATGATCTGGCCCGCCCGGCCGGCGAGGTAGAGCTCGCGGGACTGCTTCCAGTAGAGGTTGCCCGGCGGGCTCGCCTCGGCGAGCTTCTTGTAGAACTTCAGGGTATCCACCATCGCGGGGGTGTTGAGGGTGACGTTGCCGGCCTCGTCCACGAGCCGCACCCCGTTGGCCAGGGCGATGTGCTCGAAGACCTGCTGGAAGTAGACCTGGCTGGGGTCGGTGGCGGCGACGAAGCCGTAGAAGGCGGGCGGGTCGTGGAGGGCCTCGATCCCCGCCAGGATGGCAGCGAAGGTCTTGGGCTCGGAGAGCGAGCGGGCCTTGAAGAGGTCGCGCCTAAAGAGCAGGAGCTGGGTCCAGCCGTCGGTGGGGACGGCGGTGTAATTGCCCATGTAGCGGGCGAGCTCGAGCGCCCCCTTGGCGAAGGTCCCCTCGCCGAGCTCGCGCACCACCTCGGTGGCGGCCTCGGTGTCGAGGATCCCCTCGGCGGCCCAGCCCACGGTGTAGTCGATGGGGTGGAAGACCAGGTCCGGGAGCTGGCCGGCAGCGTAGGCGGCGGTGATCCGCTCGGCGAGCTGGTTCTCGGTGACCGGGACGACCTCGACCTTGATCCCGGTCTGCTTCTCGAACTTCTCGGCGATCGCCCGCTGGATCGCCATCCGCTTGGGCTGTTCCTCGGTGGTCCAGAGCACCAGGGTCTGCCCCAGCGCGAATCCGAAGAACGCCAAAACCAAAAGCCCTGCCAAAACCTTTCTCATACCGCACCTCCCTTTCGTGCCACCGACGCGCGCGCCACGTACGCGCACGGAAGCACCGCGCTCTCTGGGGTCTTTCCCCCCAGCATGGAAAGCACCGCCTCCCCCGCCCGGCGCCCGAGCTCGTAGGCGGGCTGGCGCAGGGTGGAAAGCGGCGGGGTGAGGTAGGCGGAAAACGCCAGGTCGTCAAATCCCACCACGCTCAAGTCCTCGGGGATCTTGTGGCCGGCTTCGAAGGCCGCCCGGTAGACCCCGAGGGCCATGCGGTCGTTGGCGGCGAAGATCGCGGTGAACCCGCCCCGCGCGAGGAGGGCCCGGGCCGCCCGGTAGCCGCCCTCCTCGGTGAAGTCGCCGGCGGCGACGGCCGCGGGCTCGAGCCCGGCCTCGGCGAGCGCCCGCAAAAACCCCGCCTCGCGCTCGCGGCCCGCGCGGCGGAGGCCCTTGATGTGGGCGATCTTGGTGTGGCCGGCCGAAAGGAGGGCCCGCGTCGCCCGGTAAGCAGCGGCCTCGTTTTCGATCTGGTAGGTGGGCACGCCGGCGGCGGCCCCCTCCCGCTCGATCAGGACGAGCGGGGGCAGGGTGGAAAACCGGGCCCTTAGCGCCTCCACCGGGAGCCCCGAGCCCACCAGCACCAGCGCCTCCACCTTGCGGGCCAGCATCTCGTCGAGGAGGGCCGCCTCCCGGCCGGGGTCGCGCCGGCTCTCGGTGGCGATGTAGCCGAAGCCGGCGGCGGTGAGCACGTCGGCGAGGCCGCGCTGCATCTGGCCGTAGAGGGGCCCGGTGGCGTCGGGGATGACCACGCCCACGGTGCGGCTCCTGCCGGTGGCGAGGCCCTGGGCCAGCCGGTCGGGGCGGTAGCCGAGGCGGCGGGCGACCTCGAGCACCCGCTCCCGGGTGGCCGGGGCCACCGGCCCGCCGTTTAAGGCCCGGGAGACGGTGGCCACCGAGACCCCGGCGGCCTGGGCGACCTCGTAGATGGTGACGCGCCCCATCGTTCCCCCTTGTAAGCGCTTACAAAAGCGGCCGAAAACGGGATACGAAAAAGCCCCGGACGTTTGAAAGCGCTTACGCCGTCAGTCTACCAGAGCTTCACTCGGGGGGCGGGGCTTCCTCCGGGGTCTCGAGGCGGACGCCGAGCTCGAGCTCGAGCCCGATCACCTCCGCCCGCTCGTCCTTGGGAACCAGGCGGTAGGCCTCGATCCAGATGGGGTAGGCGAGCCGGGGCACCCGGGCGAGGAAGCCGTAGACCCGGTCGAAGGGCCCCTCCAGCGAGAGGTTCACCCGGCCCTCGGCGGGCTCTAGCGCGAGCAGCTTGAGCCCGAGCCCCTCGGCGAGCCCCACCAGCGCTTTGTAAAGCCGGGGCAGCGCCGCCGGCGGCAGGGGGCTCGCGGTCTCGGAAGGCGCCCGGCGGGCGGCCTCGAGCTCCTCGAGCCGGGCGGTGAGGGCGGCGAGTTCGGCACGCAGCGCGCGGATCGCGAGGTAGCGGGGCAAAAGCCAGACCCCCGCGAGAAGGAACACGAGGAGCGGAAAGAGCCAGGGACGCCGACGGAACGCGTTCATCGCCGGATCAGCTTGGCCGGAAGCTCAAAGAGCGGCAGGTAGAGGGCAAGCGCCATCCCGAGCAGCATCGCCCCCACCACCACCGTGAGCACCGGCTCGATCATCGCCGAAAGCCGCTTGGTGGCGTACTCCACCTCGCGCTCGAGGTGGTTCGCCGCCTGCTCGACCATGGTCTCCAGGTTACCGGACTCCTCCCCCACGCTCACCATCCGCACGAACAGGGGCACGAAGACGTCGGGGTGCTTGGCCAGCGCCTGGGAGAGCGACTGCCCCTTGGTGACGTCCTCGATGACCTCCTCGAGGGCGGCCCGCATGTAGGCGTTGCCGGCCAGGTCCCGGGCGGCCTCGAGCCCTGCCAGCACGTGCACCCCGCTGGCGTAGAGGGCGGCGAAGGTGCGCCCGAACCGGGCGAGCCCGCTTTTTTGGAGGATCATCCCGAGGACCGGCAGGCGCAGCATCCACCGGTCCACCGTGAACGCCCCGGCGGGGGTCTTGTAGTAAGCGCGAAAGGCGTAGACCGCCCCGGCCAGGGTCGCGAGCAGGTAGAGCCCGTTTTGCCGCAGGAAGGTGGCGCTTCCGATCAGCGCCCGGGTGAAAAGCGGCAGTTCCTCCCCCACCATGGCGTAGATTCGGGCGAAGACCGGGACTACCACCACGAGGAGCACGACCACCGCGGCGAGCACCACCAGGATGACGAAGACGGGGTACATCAGGGCGGTCTTTACCTTTTGCTCGAGCTCGTAGCTCTTGTCCAGGTACTGGGCGATCCGCCGGAGCGTGGCTTCGAGGAACCCCCCGAGCTCGCCGGCGGCGATCAGCCGCACCATCATCGGGGGAAAGGCCTCGGGGTAGTGGCTCATCGCCTCCGAGAGCGACTCCCCCGCCTCGATCCGGGCCCTAACCTCCCGGGCGGCAAAGCGCAGGGTGGGGTGGGGGCTCTCCAGGCTCAGGGTGGTGAGCGCCTGGGTGAGGGGCACCCCGGCCCCCAC
>WFXV01000119.1 GCA_015490435.1 Thermaceae bacterium | reverse complement strand
GCGCCGAGGTCCCCCGAGGCCTGGCGGAGGAAGGCCTCGAGCTCTTCGCCAAGGCCCAGACTTCGGTCCAAAACCCCCGCCACCCGGCGCATCCAGGCGAGCAGCCCCTCCACCAGCCCGGGCAGGTCGGCGACGAAGACGGAGAGCTGGGCCACCACCTGGTAGACGAGCACCGAGGCCAGCGCCAGGAAGAGGAAGCCGAAGAGGTAGACGAGGAGCACCCCTGCCCAGCGGGGGACGCGCCGGTGCTCGAGCCAGACCAGCACCGGGTTCGCGAGGTAGGCGAGGGTGTAGGCGGCGACGAAGATTCCCACCACCTCGGCTGCCCGCACCAAGAAGAGGTAGACCAGGTAAAAAAGCGCGAGGTAGGTGGCCACGCGCACGTAGGGGTTTTTCCAAACCTCGAGGAAGGCCTCGCGCATCGCTCACTCCGCCAGGTGCACGAAGAACGCTCGGGCCGCCTTGTGCACCTCCTCGGGTTCCATCCCCTCCCCGAAGTAGGTGCCCTCGCCCACCTCCCCGCGCCAGAGCTCGAAGAGCAGCCGGGCGCCGGCCCGCGTGCCCTCGGCCTCGAAGCCGGTGCCGCTATTGCCCACGTTTCCGATCCAGTCGCCGCGGGCGACCGAGGCCCCCACCCACACCCAGGGCGCGATCGCCGAGAGGTGGGCGTAGACGCTCACCCGGCCGTCGGGGTGGCGGATCCAGACCTCCCGCCCCCGGAGCCGGTCCATCTGCTCCGGGCTCGCCCCCTCGGCCACCGCCGCCACCAACTGCTCGAACGCCTCCCGGGTGGGCGGGATCCAGTCGCGGTCGGCCTTGACCACCTCGCCCTCGGCCGCCGCCACCACCCCGGCGCCGTAGACCACCGGGACGCAGGCGTCGTCGCCGGTAAAGACGAAGCCGTAGGAAACCCCGTTGCGGTAGGGCCGGGGCGCCCCCGGCAGGTGGGCGGGGTTTTTCGGCAGGCAAGCCCCGGGCAGGGGGAGGACGTAGGCTATAGCGGCGGGCGCCTCGGGCCCCGGCTCGGGTTCCGGCGTCGGGGCGGGCTCGGCCACCACCCCGGTGCCGGCGGCCAGCTCGGCCAGCCGCCGCTCGCTCCGCTGCCAGGCGTAGGTGACCAGCGCGGCGTAAAGCAGCGTGAGGAAGAGCAGGTACCAGCCGGGCTTGAGCCGCATGGCTCTATTGTTGCACGGCGTGCGAGAATAGACCCGTGAAACCCGAGGCCCCCACCTGCGGGGTGCACGCGCTGCACCCGGACCTGATCGCCCGGGCCCGCGCGGCCATCCCCGACGAGGAAGCCACCCGGGCGGCCTCGGTCCTCTTGAAGGCGATCGCCGACCCCACCCGCCTCAAGATCCTCGCCGCCCTCACCGCCGGGGAGCTTTGCGTTTGCGACCTCGCGAACCTGCTCGGGATGAGCGAGTCGGCGGTGAGCCACCAGCTCCGGGTCCTCCGCCAGGCCAACCTGGTGGCCTGGCGCCGGGCCGGCCGCCAGGTCTTCTACCGCCTCGCCGACGACCACGTCCGCGAGATCCTGGACGCTGCCCTCGAGCACGCCCGGGAATAAGCCTGACTTTCTTTTTCGCTCCGACACTTGAATATCTGTTCAAGTGTTCATACAATCGGGGCGATGGACGAGCGCACCTACCAAGTAGAGGGGCTCGACTGCGCCGACTGCGCGGTGAAGATCGAGCGGGCGGTGAAGAAGCTGCCGGGGGCGGTGGAGGTCAAGGTGGCCTACGCCACCGGCACCCTCACCGTGCGCGGGGAGCTCCCCGAGGAGGCCCTGCGGGCGGCGGTCGAGCCGCTCGGCTACCGGCTCAAGGCCCCGGAAAAGGAGCCTCCGTCTCCCCCCTGGTACCAAAGCGCCAAGGGAAAGAGCTTCCTGGTCGCCGCTGGCTTTCTGCTCGCTGCCTTCCTCTCCGGCTACCTGGCGCCGGCGCTCGCCCCCTGGCTCTACCGGGCGGGGGCGGTGCTCGGGGTCTTCCCCCTCGCCAAAAAGGCGCTCGCCAACCTGAAAACCGGCGGGTTTTTGGACATCAACGCGCTGGTGACCCTGGCCACCGGCGGGGCGCTGGTGATCGGGGCCGAGGCCGAGGCGCTCGTCGTCGTGGTGCTCTTCCTCCTCGGCGAGCTGCTCGAGGGCGAGAGCGCCCGGCGCGCCCGCGAGGCGGTGGGGGCGCTCGCGCGGCTCGTGCCCGAGCGGGCCCGGGTCCTCACCGAGGACGGGGTCCGGGAACTCTCGGTCGAGGCGGTGGCCCCCGGGGAGCGGGTCCAGGTACCCGCCGGCGAGCGCATCCCCCTCGACGGCGAGGTGCTCGAGGGCCGCGGCGCGGTGGACGAGGCGATGCTCACCGGCGAGTCGCGCCCGGTGCCCAAAGAGCCCGGGTCGGCGGTCTACGCCGGCACCGTGCTGCTCGAGGGCGACCTTTTGATCCGGGTCACCCGTCCGACGGCCGAGAGCGCGGTGGCCCGGATCGCCCGCATGGTGGAGGCGGCGAGCGCGGAGAAAAGCCCCTGGGTGCGGGCGATCGACCGCTTCGCCCGCTACTACACCCCGGGGATCGTGGCCCTGGCGGCCGCGGTGGCCGCCCTTCCCCCGCTCCTTTTCGCCGAGCCCTCCGTTCCCTGGCTCTATAAGAGCCTCGCCCTGCTCCTGATCGGCTGCCCCTGCGCGCTCGTGCTCTCGGCCCCGGCGGCGATCGCCGCTGGCATCGCCCGCGCCGGGCGGATGGGGGTGCTGGTCAAGGAGGCGGCGGCGCTCGAGACCGCCGCCGGGCTCAAGACCCTCGCCCTCGACAAGACCGGCACCGTGACCGAGGGCCGGCCCCGGCTCGCGGAGGTCCGGGGCGCCCCCGAGGCCGAGATCCTGCCCCTGGTGGCCGCGCTCGAGGCCCACAGCAACCATCCGCTGGCCCGGGCGGTGCTCGAGCGCGTCGAGGCGCTCGGCCTCCCCGTCCCCGAGGCCGAGGAGGTCCACGCGGTGCCCGGCGCTTACCTCGAGGGCCGGGTGGCCGGCCGCCGGGTCTTCGTGGGGAGCGCCAAGGCCGCCGGCCTCACCCCGCCCGAGGACGCGGGGCGAACCGCCTCGGCGGTGCTCGTGGACGGAAAGCTCGTCGCCTGGCTCTTCTTCGAGGACGCCCTTCGGGAGGACGCCCGCGAGGCGCTTTCGGCGATCCGCCGGCTCGTACCCCGGGTGGTGCTTCTATCCGGCGATCGGGCGCCGGCGGTGGAAAGGATCGCCCGGGAGCTCGGGGTGGACTTCCGCGCCGAGCTCCTCCCCGAGGACAAGCTCCGCTTCCTCAAGGAGGAGGCCGAAAGGCCCGTGGGCATGGTGGGGGACGGGGTGAACGACGCCCCCGCGCTGGCCGCCGCCGACCTCGGCGTGGCCCTGAAGGGCGGCACCGACGTCGCCCTGAAGGCGGCGAACGTGGCCCTGGTGGAGCCGAGGCTCATGGGCCTCGCCCGTTTCCTCGCCCTGGCCCGGGCCACCCGGGCGAACCTCTACGCCAACGTCGCCATCGCCCTCGGCCTGAAGGCGGTCTTCCTGGTCACCACGCTGCTCGGCGCCACCGGCCTCTGGGCCGCCGTCCTCGCCGACACCGGCGCCACCCTCCTGGTCACCGCCAACGCCCTACGGCTCCTCGTGTGGCGGGGGTAGTTACCGGTCCAGCACCCGGTCCCAAAGGGCCATGGGCAAAAGGCGCTTGGCCCAAAAGCCGGCGTAGGTGGGCCAGGTGACGAAGTAGCGCATCTTGGGGCGGCGGGCGGTGAGGGCGTGGAGGAGCGCCCGCCGCCCCAAGATGCGCTACTTCGTCACCTGGC
>WFXV01000118.1 GCA_015490435.1 Thermaceae bacterium | reverse complement strand
GTCCAGGACCTCGCCGCCCGGCTCAAGCCCCCGGGCACTGAGGGCCACCTCCTCGGCACCGACCGGCTGGGGCGGGACATCCTCTCGCGGCTCATCTACGGCGCCCGGCTCTCGCTGCTGGTGGCCAGCGCGAGCGTCGCCATCGGACTCTTGCTGGGGCTCCCGCTCGGGCTCGTCTCCGGCTACGCCGGGGGCAAGCTCGACGACTTCCTGATGCGCCTTGGCGACATCCAGCTCTCGCTCCCCTTCATCGTGCTGGTGATCGCGGTGATGGCCGCGCTCGGCCCAAGCCTCCTGAACACCATCCTGGTCCTCGGGGTGACGAGCTGGGTGGTCTACGCCCGGGTGGTGCGGGGGAGCGTGCTCTCGCTCAAGGAGCAGGAGTTCGCCCTGGCGGCGCGGGCGCTCGGGGCGAGCACGGGAAGGATCCTTCTCCGCCACCTGCTCCCGAACGCCCTGCCCCCTTTGATCGTCGTCGCCACCCTCGAGCTCGCCCGCATCATCGTCTCCGAGGCGGCGCTCAGCTTCCTCGGCCTCTCCGGCGTACCCCCGGAGATCCCGAGCTGGGGCCAGATGCTCGCGGACGGCCGCGAGGTGCTCTACTTCGGCGGCTGGTGGGTGGCCACCTTCCCCGGCGTCGCCATCAGCCTGGTGGTGCTCGGGATCAACCTCTTTGGCGACGCCCTCGCCGAGGTCCTGGACCCGCGGAGCCGCTAGATCCGCGCAGCCGCAACGAGCGCCCTCGCCCGCGCGGCGGGGGCGCCTTTTGGAAGTTCGGCGAGGCCGAGCCTCTCCTCGAAGGTAGGAAGCTGCCGCCGCCAGAAGATCCCCACCGGGATCCGCTCCCCCCAGGCCTCGGCCGCCTCTAGGAAGGCCCCGGGGCTCGCCGCCTCGGGGTCGTAGCCCGTTTTTTCCAGGGGGTAGATCCGCTCGGCGAACCACTCCCTCGTATGGAGGTCGTTGTAGGTGGGGCAGGGCTGGAGGATCTCGACGAGGGCAAGCCCCCGGTGGCGGATCCCCTCCGCGATCAGCTCGGAAAGGCCCTTGGTATCGAAGGCGAACCCCCGGGCGATGAAGGTGAACCCGGAGGCGTAGGCGAGGGCGAGCGGGTTCACCCGCGCCTGCAGGTTGGGCCGGGCGAGGCCCTTGGGCTTCGCGCCCAGCTCCAGCGTGGGCGCCGCCTGCCCCTTGGTCATGCCGTAGACCTCGTTGTTGAAGAGCAGGTAGGTGAGGTCCACGTTCCGCCGCCCCGCCCCCACGAAGTGGCCGGCGCCGATCCCCATCCCGTCGCCGTCGCCGGCGATGGCGATCACGGTAAACTCGGGCCGGGCCAGCTTCAGCCCCTGGGCCACCGGCAGGCCGCGGCCGTGCAGGGTGTGCAGGCCGTAGGCGTTCAGGTAGTGGACCGTCTTCGCCGAACAGCCGATCCCGGAGACGAGCGCCACCCGGTCGGGCGATAGCCCGAGGGCGGCAAACGCCCGGGTGAGGGCGGCAACGATTCCGTAGTTGCCGCACCCCGGGCACCAGTCCGGGCTGAGCTCGGAACGAAACGCGGCGGGCTTCACCTAAACCCCCTCCCTTAGCGCCACCCGGGGGCCGGCCTCGCCCCGGGCGAAGGCACGGAAGGCCTCGGTGACCTCCTCGATCGTCATCGGCCGGCCGTTGTACTTGAGAATCAGGGTCTCGGGCCGGACGCCGGCCTCCATCCTGATCAGGCGGGCGAGCTGGCCGGTGGCGTTTTGCTCGAGCACCGCCACCCGCTTGCCCGCGAGCGCCTCCCCGAGATCCGGGAAGGGCACGAGGAAGCGAACCTGCAGGTAGCCGAGCCCGGGCACCTCCTCGAGCGCCGCGAGCGCCGCCTCCTTCACCGACCCCCAGCCCACCACCACCAAAGGCGCCTCGGGGCGGTAGTGGGTGTACATCACCTCGGGCGCGAGCTCGGCCCGGAGCGCCTCGAGCTTATGAAGCCGCTTATCCATCATCGAGACCCGAAGCTCGGGGTCCTCGGTGATGTGGCCGTGCTCGTCGTGCTCGTCCGAGGTGATCCAGTAGTGGCCGCCGGGAGCGCCCACGGGAACGAAGGGGGAGACCCCGTCCTCGGCCGCAAGCCGGTAGCGGGGGAAGGCGGGCTCGGGCTCGGCGGTCTTGGGCTCGGCCGGCGGGACCTCGGGGTCAAAGGGCGAAAGGGCCTTTTGCACCTGGGCCAGGTGCTTGTCCGCGAGGTGGACGACCGGCATCTGGTAGCGCCAGGCGAGCCTTAGGGCGAGGGCGGCGTCCTCGAACATCTCCTCGACGCTACCGGAAGCGAGCACCGCCTTTGGAAACTCCCCGTGGCCGGCGAAGAGGGCGAAAAGTAGATCGCCCTGCTCGTGGCGGGTGGGAAGCCCGGTGCTGGGCCCGCCCCGCTGGTAGAGGGTGACGACGAGCGGGGCCTCGACGAGCCCGGCAAAGGAGAGCGCCTCGGGCATCAGCGAAAACCCCGGCCCGCTGGTGGTGAGCGCCGCCGGAGTGCCGGCGAGGGCGGCCCCGATCGCCATGTTGACGGCGGCGAGCTCGTCCTCCACCTGCACACCGCCACCCCGGACTCGGGGTGGGCCTCGAGGTAGAAGGGCCCGTCGGTGGCCGGGGTGATCGGGTAGTAGCTCATGAACCCAAGCCCCGCCGCCACCTTGCCCATCGCCGAGGCCATCGAGCCGTTGGCCCAGATCCGGGGGCCGGCGAAGCGGGCGGGCGGCGCCTCGCGCCTCGGCTCAAAGCGCGTGAATGCGAGCTCGGCGAGGCGCCGGTTCATCGCGAGGAGTTCGGGCCGGGCAGAAAAGGCCCCTTCCAGGGCCTTTAAAAACGCGGAAAGCTCGAGGCCCAAAAGCCGGGCGGCAACGGCGGCGAGCAGCGTGCCGAGCGCCCGGGACCCCGCCCCGGCCTCGGCGAGGAGCTCCGTCGCGGGCACCGCCACGAGCTCGGCCCCGGCCTCGGCGTGGGCCTTTAGCACCTCCTCCAGGGTGGGGTCAGCGCTCCCGAGCACCCGGGCGGCGCGGGCCCGGGCCGGGGAATCGAGGAAGGAAAGCCCCGAGACCCGACCGCGCACGGCCTCGGGATCGTAGACAAGGAGCCCGCCCGGGGAAAGCGCCCCGAGGTGACGGACTAGGGTCTCGCCGTCCATCGCCGAGAGCGCCTCCACCCGGGCGAAAAACCCCGGCCGGGGCTCGGCCTCGACACGCACGTCGGCGTAGCTGTGGCGCCCCATGATGTTCGAGTGGTACTCGCGCCGCATGGCGGCATAGCGGCCGGAGGCGGCAAAGCCCTGGGCGAAGACCTGGGCCGCCCGGTCCACCCCCGCCCCCTGGGGTCCGCCGATGCGCCAAGTGAAACCTTGCATCGGCCCCATCCTCCCGCGGCCGGGCCGGGACCTTCAACCCCGGGGTAGCATCAGGGCATGCGGGCATTCGTGGGCACGTTCGTCTTTCCCGAGACCGGCCTGGTCGAGGCCGGGGCGCTGGTGGTGGAGCAGGGCCGGGTGGTGGCCTTCGAGAAGAAGGCCCCGGAAAAGGCCGAGCGGGTGGAGCTCTCGGGCTTCGTGGTGCCGGGCTTGATCGACGCACACGTCCATCTCTCGTTCTCCGGCGGCCCCGACCCAGTCGCCGAGATGGAGGCCGAGCCCAGGGAGGCGACGCTCATCCGGGCGGTGGGCTACCTCAAGGCCTACCTCAAGGCCGGCGTCACCGCCGTCCGCGACCTGGGCTCCCGCGACGGGATGGCGGTGGGGCTCGCCTACGCGGTGGAAAAGGGGCTTATCTCCGGTCCCCGGGTGGTGGCCGCCGGCCGCGTGCTCACCCCCACCGGCGGCCACGGCCACCGCCACGGGGTGGAGGTGGACGGCCCCGACGCGGTGCGAAGGGCCGCCCGCGAGGAGTTCAAGCGGGGCGCCCGGGCGCTCAAGCTCATGGCCACCGGCGGGGTGATGACCCCCGGGGTCCAGGCCGGGGCCGAGATGTTCGAGGAGGAGGAGCTGAGGGCCGGCGCCCGGGAAGCGGAAAAGCGCGGCGCCGTGGCCGCCGCCCACGCCCAGGGGCTCTTCGGCATCAAGGCCGCCCTCCGGGCCGGGGTCAAGACGATCGAGCACGGCGCCTTCGACCGCTGGGACGAGGAGGCCTTTCACCTCTTCAAGCAGGAAAGCGCCCTGCTCGTGCCCACCCTGGCCGCCCCCGACGGGATCCTCCGGGGGGAGGGGGTGCCCGCGTTCATGGTGGAGAAAACCAAGAAGATCGCCGAGCGCCACCGGGAGAACACCCTCGAGGCCTGGCGGGCGGGGGTGACGATCGCCGCCGGCACCGATGCCGGCACCCCCTACAATCCCCACCCCAACCTGGCCCGGGAGCTCTTCCTCATGGCCGAGCTCGGGATCGCCCTCGAGGACGTGCTCCGCGCCGCCACCAGCTACGCCGCCCGGGCGCTCGGGATGGAGGGCGAGATCGGCACCCTGCGGCCGGGGGCGCACGCCGACCTCGCGGTGCTCGAGGAGAACCCCCTCACCACCGCCCGGGCCTACGCCAAGGTGCGGGCCGTCTTCAAAGCGGGGGAGCCGATCACCCGAGCTTGAGCGCGCCCACCATCTCCGCCGGGTTCGTGCGCACCCGCTGCAGGAGCTCGACCCAAAAACTCCAGGCCGGGCTGGTGGGCTGGGCCGGGGGCGCGTCCTCGGGAAAGTTCCGCTCCAGGTAGCCGAGCAACCAGTTCCACCAGGGGGCGAAGAGCTCGGGGTCGCTGGCCTCGTGCAGGTGGAGCCGGAGCCCCCGGTCCTCACGGTAGCTGAGCGCCGCCGCCAGCCCGCCGGGGCCGGAGACCGGCATGAGGAAGAGCCGGCGCCTCAGCTCCTCGGCCTCGCGCCAGTCCCCCGCGACCCCCATGCCTACCAGCACCACGCCGAGGCCCACCCACTCCCGTCCCCGGAGCATCCGATAGACCTCGGCCATCGCCTCCCAAGCGGGCGAGAGGTCGAAGCGCTCCCCCGAGACCCGGGCCCGCCAGACGGGGTAGCGCCCGGGCCGGGGGCTCCCCGTGGGCTGGAGGACGAAGCCCCACTCCAGGACGGCCTCGCCGAGGGCGGTGCGGGGC
>WFXV01000117.1 GCA_015490435.1 Thermaceae bacterium | reverse complement strand
CCCCGGGAAGACGCCGGCCCCCGGGTCTTCGTAGGCACCAAGCACTCCCGCCCCACGATCCAGGACGCCGTCGTCGCCATGGCCGAGGCCGGGGTCACGCGGGCGGTGGGGCTCGTCGCCGCCCCCCACTACTCCGCCCGCTCGATCGCCGAGTACGAGGAACGGGCCCGGGAGGCCCTGGAGAAGCTCAACCACCCCTTCGCCTTCAAGATGATCCCGAGCTACGCCGAGCACCCCGCCTACCTCAAGGCCCAGGCCGAGCGGGTGCTCGAGGGCCTCTGGCGGCTCAAGGACCCGAAGCGGGCGACGGTGCTCTTTTCCGCCCACTCGGTGCCGCTTCGCTCGGTGGAAAAGGACGGCGGCGTCTACCCCAAGCAGCTCGAGGCCACCGCCCGCGACATCGCCCGCCTGCTTGGAATCGAACGCTACCGTCTCGTCTACCAGTCCGCCGGGCGCACCGAGGAAGCCTGGCTCGGCCCCGACGTCAACGAGGTGATCGAGGAACTCGCGGAAGAAGGGGTCGAGGAAGTGCTCGTCGCCGCCATCGGCTTTCCCGCCGACCACCTCGAGGTCTACTACGACCTCGATTACGAGGCAATGCATACCGCCGAGCAGGTCGGCATCCGGCTGATGCGGGCGCCTTCCCTGAACGCCGGGCTCGCCTACGCCCAGGCCCTCGCCGCCATCGTGGAGGAGGCGGTCCTTTCGTGGTCGACCTCGCCGTAGTAGGCGGCGGCATGGCCGGCCTCGCGGCCGGGTACGAGGCGAAGCGACGGGGCCTCGATGTGCTCGTGCTCGAGGCCGCCCGCCCCGGGGGCAAGGTGCGGACGATCCGGGAAGCGGGCTTCGTCGTCGAGACCGGCCCCGACGCGGTGGTGCGCTACAAACCCTGGGCCCTCGCGCTCGCCAAAGAGCTTGGGCTTGAAGGCGAGATCGTCGGCACCCTGCCTGCAAAGCCCGCCGCCCTCATCTACACCGGCGGCCGCGCCCACCCCCTGCCCGAAGGGCTGAACGTGGTCATCCCCTCCCGGCTCGGACCGCTCGTCAGGACCCCGCTCCTTTCTCCCCTGGGCAAGCTCCGGGCCGCCCTCGACCTCCTCCTCCCCAGGGGTCCGGGCGGCGACGAGGCCTTCGGGAGCTTCATTAAGCGCCGGTTGGGGCGCGAGGTCTGGGACCGGCTCGCCGCCCCCCTGACCGGCGGGATCTACGGCGGCGACCCCGAGGAGCTCTCCCTGCTCGCCGCCTTCCCCCAGCTCAAAAAGCTCGAGGAGGAGCACCGGAGCCTGATCCTGGGCTCGCTGAGGGCGATGCGAAAGCGTCGGGTGAGCCGGGAAAAGGGCTCGCTCTTCGCCTCCTTCAAGGGGGGCCTCGGCGCGCTCACGGACGCCCTCGCCCGGGTGCTCGGCGACGCGCTCAAGACCGGGGTCAAGGTCGAAGGAATCGAGGCGCTATCCTCCGGCTACCGGGTGCGGACGAGCGAGGGGCCCATCGAGACCAGGCTCCTCGTCCTCACCACCCCCGCCCCCAAGACCGCCGAGCTCCTTCACCCCCTCGGCTTTGCCGCGCTGGATGCCCTTTTTGAGATCCCCTACCACTCCGCCGCCACCGTCACCTTCGCCTTCAACAAAGCGAAGATGCCGCCCCGGGTGGGCCACGGGATCCTCTTTTCCCGGGGTGAGGGGTTTTCTGCCCGCGGCTTCACCTGGCTCGACCAGAAGTGGCCCCATCGGGCGCCGGAGGGGATGGCGCTCGCCCGGGCCTACTTCTCGGGGATCGAGGCCGAGGCCGAGCCCGAGGAGCTCAAAGTGCTCGCCCTCTCCGACCTGAAAAGGCTCCTCGGCGAACTCCCCCCGGTGCTTCGCGCCTGGGTGGGCCGCTTCGAAAAGGGCATGCCCGCCTACACCGTCGGCCACACCGAGCGGGTCAAAAAGATCGAGGAGGCCGAAAAGGCCTTCCCCGGCCTCGCCCTCGCCGGCGCCGCCTACCGCGGCGTGGGGATTCCCGAGGTGGTGCGGGATGGGCGGGAAACGGTGAAGCAGCTTTTGGCGGCAACGTAAACTCGTTTCGTGGATTGGCCGCAGCACCCGCGTCGCCTTGAGGTGCTGCTTGCCAAGGTGGTGGGGTATCTCCTGAGAACCCATCACACCCCGTTGGAAAGAGCAAGGCACGTTTCTTCACCCGCCTTGGCTACACCCGCGACCAACCCCAGGCTTTCATCGAGGCGCTCATCCTTCACGGAAGGACTTCAGAAGTTTACGACGGGGAAGCGCCTACCTGGTGGCTCTAAAAGGACCCTTGCCGAGCCCCCGAGGCAGGCCCATAGTTATCACCGTTCGGTATCTTGAAAAAGCAACCGAAACGGCCCGACTGGTCACGGCGTACCCCAGAGGTTAGGCATGGCATTCAAAGAACATGAACTCGTGGTCCTGAAAGAAGACCGCCCCGAATACGGACTCAAAGCTGGGGACGTGGGCGTGGTGGTGCTGGCCTATCCCGATGGGGCCTACGAAGTCGAGTTCGTGGACAACGAAGGTCACACCGTCGCCCTGCTCACCTTGGGCGAGCGCGAGCTTGCCCCTCTCAAGGGTCGGGCACTTCTCCGAGCCCTGAACCCGGCGGTGTAGCCTAGTGCCGTGCCGCTGACCCTTGCCGACCTGGAAAAGGCCGAGGGCCCGGCCTCGGAGCTCGTTTTGGCGGAGGAGCTCGAGGAAACCGGGCAAAAACGCGATTTCCTCCTCGAAGTCATGCGGGAGCGCCTCAAGGTGATGCGCGAGGCGATCGCGCGCGGGATCAAGAGCGATGAGCCCAGCGTCGCCGGCATGGTGGGCTGGAACGCGAAGACGCTTTGGGAGGCGGAAGACCCCCTGAAGGCCCCGCTTTTAAAGCGGGTCCAGGCCTACGCCATGGCAGTGAACGAGGAGAACGCCCGCATGGGTCGGATTGTCGCCGCCCCCACCGCGGGCAGCGCCGGCACCGTGCCCGGGGCGCTCTTTGGCGTCGCCGACCATCTGGGCGTCCCCGACGAGAAGCTGGTCATGCCCCTCGTCCTTGCCGGCGGCATCGCCAAGATCATCAGCCGGCAAGTTTTCATCGCGGGCGCTACCGGGGGTTGCCAGGCCGAGATTGGATCGAGCGCCGCCATGGCGGCGGCGGCGGTGACCGAGCTTTTGGGCGGGAGCGCCGAGGCCAGCGTGCATGCCGCCGCCCTCGCGCTACAAAACACCCTCGGCCTCGTCTGCGACCCGGTGGGGGGCTACGTCGAGGTCCCTTGCGTGATGCGAAACGGGTTTTTCAGCGTGCACGCGGTGAGCGCGGCGCAGCAGGCGCTCGCTGGGATTCGGAGCTTCATCCCACCGGACGAGGTGGTCCTGGCGCTTGCCAAGATCGGCCGCCTCCTGCCGCCCGAGCTCAAGGAGACCGGCCGCGGCGGCCTCGCCTGCACCCCGACGGCGCGGAGGGTGGTGAAGGAACTCCAGGGGAAGGAGCCGGAATGCGGGGACTCGGCTTCCTGATCCTTCTGCTCCTGCTCGCCTCCTGCAACGCGGAGGTCCCCTTCCTTACCCTCCGCCCCGCGCCCCTCGAAGAAGCCCTTCGAAATCCCGAACGGGGCTTTTACCGCACTGGACTCAACCTCTTCGACCCCGACAACGAAGCCGCCATTGCCGGGCTCGCCGCCTCGGGCGTCACGCTCGTCTATCCCCACGACACCTGGCTGCCCCGGGACCGCGAGCTAAGCACGGACGAACTCAAAGCGCTCGAGGCCTCCTTCGAGCGCCTGGCAGCCCACGGGCTGAAGCTCATCCTGCGCTTTCGCTATGGTGAGGAGGGCGACGCGCCCCTCGACGTCATCGAGACCCACCTCGACCAGCTACTTCCCGTCGTCCGCAAAAACGCCGACCTCGTCTACGTCTTCCAGGCCGGGTTTTTGGGCCGCTGGGGCGAGTGGCACTGCTGGCAGACGACCGGGGTTTGCCACGACGACGACCAAACCAAGGCCTGGCTTTTGGATAGGCTCCTTGAAGGACTTCCCGAGGACCTACCCATCGCTGTGCGCTATCCGGCGGACAAGGTGAAGTATTTGAGCCTTCCTGCTGACGCGCCTCCGGACGAGCCCCTTTTCGGCCGGATCGTCCACCACAACGACTGCTGGCTTGCGGACGCCACCGACATGGGCACCTACCCCGAGGAGGATCACGAGACCTGGCGGGCCTTTGTCTACACGGAAAACGACCGCCTGGTCTATGGGGGCGAAACCTGCGCTCGGAATCCGCCGCGGACCGACAGTGAAAACGCCTTGGCCGAGGCCGAGCGCGCCCACCTCGACTACCTGAACGCCGAGTACCACGACGGCTTGATCGAGGAATGGAAGCAAGACGGCACCTTCGCGCGCCTTGCCGCCCGGCTCGGCTATAGGCTCGAGCTCACCTACGCCGCCTGGCCCGAGGAAGCAAAAACGGGCGCCCCGTTCCCCCTTACCCTCCGCCTCAAGAACACAGGGTTTTCCCGCCTGAAGCACCCGCGGCCCGCCTACCTCGTCTTCGAGAGCCCCGGAGGACGCCTCGAGCTCCCCCTCGCCGCGCTCGACCTCCGCGCGATCGGCCCCGGCGAAACGAAGGAATATACTCTCACCCCCAGGGCCCCCACCGTGCCCGGCGCCTACCGGCTCGGGCTCTGGTTCCCCGAAGCCTCAAAAAAGCTCGAAGACAACCCGCTTTTCGCGATCCAGCTTGCCTCCGAGCTTACCTTCGAGGAAGGCGTCAACTGGCTCGGCGCGCTTTCAGTTCGCTAGTCCCCCTTCTAGCCTCCATTTAGATCCAGACATTAGCCTTTGGGTAGGCTTTGCTGTGCACCGCTTCAAATCCCCAAAGCAAAGTGCTCCGATAGGCGAGCAGTTAGCGGTCAAAACCCGTGACAAAACATGAGAAAATGGGGCATGACCCAAGAAGTCTCCCTCACCGACGTACTCAAGGCCAAAAAGAACGTCTACCGCTACCTGCGCCCGACGCCGCTTTACAACTACCCCGCGCTGGACGCCGCCACCGGGCTCAACCTCTGGGTCAAGCACGAAAACCACCAGCCGGTGGGCGCCTTCAAGGTGCGAGGCGGGGTCAACCTAATGGCCTCGCTCGCGGAGGCCGAACGCCGAGCTGGGGTGGTGGCCGCGAGCACCGGCAACCACGGCCAGTCGGTGGCCTACGCCGCGAGGCTTTTCGGCGTGCCGGCGGTGATCTTCGTGCCCGAGGGGGCGAACCCCGCCAAGGTGGAGGCCATGAAGCGGCCCGGCGCTCGGGTCGTCGCCCAAGGAGCGGACTTCGACGCCGCCCGGATCGCCGCCGAGCGCTACGCCGAAAAGACCGGCCTCCGCATACATCCACTCCGGGAACGAGCCCTTGCTCATCGCCGGCGTCGGAACCTACGCCCTTGAGATCCTCGAGGAAAACCCGGAGATCGAGGTGGTGCTGGTGCCCGTAGGGGGCAGAAGCGGGGCCGCAGGGACCGCCCTCGTCTTCAAGGCGCTCGCGCCCCACGCCCAGGTGATCGGGGTGCAGGCGGAGGGCGCCCCCGCCGCTTACCGCTCCTGGAAGGAGGGCCGGCCGGTGGAGGTCCCGCCCCGGACCTTCGCCGAGGGGCTTGCCACCGGAAGCCCCTTCGAGCTGCCGCAACGCATTCTCCGCGCGCTCCTCGACGACTTCGTCCTGGTCTCCGAGGAGGAGATGAAGCGCGCGATCCTGCTCTATCTCGAGCACACCCGCAACCTCGCCGAGGGCGCGGGCGCGGCGGCGCTGGCCGCGGCGGTCCGCTACCGGGACCGCTTCGCGGGGAAAAAGGTCGCGGTGGTGCTCTCCGGCGGGAACCTGAGCCTGGCGCAGCTAAAGGAGATCCTCACCGCCTAGCTGTGCAGTCTCACCACGTTGTTCACGCTAAGCCCCAACTTTGAGACCGGTGCCTGGTTGCCCAAACTGGTGTGCGGCCGGTGCCAGTTGTAGAAGTGGAGCCACTCGGGTAGGTAGGCGTTCCGCGCCTCGGAGCTCGGATAGG
>WFXV01000116.1 GCA_015490435.1 Thermaceae bacterium | reverse complement strand
GCCCTACCTCCCCGAGCTCGAGCCCCTCTTCAAGACCGACCCCTACCTCGCCGCCGAGAGCCACTTCTACGCGAGTGGCCCCTCCAAGCGCCGGGAAGCCCGGCTCTGGACCACCGGGGGCCCCGAGGACCAGGCCTGCGTCCTCCGCCACGTGCGAGAGATCGTGGCCTGGCGGAAGAAAACCGGGGTCCCGGTCTGGGTTGGCGCCTGGATGCCGAGCAACTACAACAAGGGCAACGACTACAGCGTCCCCGAACAGGTGGCCTTCGCCACCTTCTTCCGCTGCGCGCTCAAATCAGCGGGTATCCCGAGCGCGGTCAACGCCGACCAGCAGTCCTACGACGCGGCGAAAAAGGCCTGGCGCGAGGACCGCCTGCCGGTGGTGCAGGCGATCATCAAACCTCAGTGCGACCGGATCACCAAAGCACCGGCACCGGGTAGCGGAGTGCCCAGCGATCGCCACTGACCAGCATGAGCCCCCCGACCTGGGCCTCTGCGACCAGCAGACGATCGAAGGGGTCCTTGTGGATCTCGGGAAGCGTCCGCACTTTGAGCGTATGGGGGATGGTAACGGCGAGGGGAAGAAAGCGGTTTTGCCGCATCTGCTCCGCGATAAAACCATCCAGGTCCTCGGGCAGATCAAGCCGCCCGAGCCCCACCTTGATCACGATCTTCCAGGCACTGGCGGCGCTCAAATAAACCTCGTTTTGAGGGTCAGCGATCGCCTCCCGCGCCCTTTGGGAAAGCCTGGGGTCGTCGGCGATCCACCAAAGAAACGCGTGGGTGTCGAGCAAAGACGCATTGCCTAGCCTCCGAAGGCCTCCTTTAGCTCCTCCGGCAGCGGAACGTCAAAATCATCGCGCATCCGGACCTGGCCCCGGGCGGTGCCCGGACGGCGCGCCTCGGTGCGGGTAACCGGAACCAGCCGAGCCACCGGCTCGCCGTTTTGGACGATGATCACCTCTTCCCCGAGCCAAACCTCTTTGATGAGCCGGGAGAGGTGGGTCTTGGCCGCGTGAATGTTCACTTTCTTGGCCACGCTCACAGACTACTCAAGGGCCGGGACATCGCTCGCCCCCTGCCGCGGTAGCCTGGGGCATGGCTGGCGGAAGGCTCAAGGGAAAGGTCGCCCTGATCACCGGGGCGGCGAGCGGCATCGGTAAGGAGTCGGCCCTCCTTTTCGCCGAGGAGGGGGCCAAGGTCGCGGTGGTCGACCTCAACGAGGAGGCCGGCCGCGAGGTGGTGCGGGCGATTCGGGAGGCCGGGGGTGAGGCGATCTTCGTCCGGGCCGACGTCTCCAAGGTGGAGGACGCCCGCCGCATGGTGGCCGAGACCGAGGCCGCCTTTGGAAAGCTGGACGTTCTTTTTAACAACGCCGGGGTCATGCTCCCGGGCGACGACGACGCGGTGAACACCCCGGAGGAGATCTTCGATAAGACCTACGCCATCAACGTCAAGGGCGTCTTCCTCGGGTGCAAGTACGGGATCCCAGCCCTTAGGCGGGCGGGCGGCGGCTCGATCATCAACACCGCCTCCTTCGTCGCCACCCTGGGCGCGGCCACGCCGCAGATCGCCTACACCGCGAGCAAGGGGGCGGTTTTAAGCCTCACCCGGGAGCTTGCGGTGATCCACGCCCGGGAGAACATCCGGGTGAACGCCCTCAGTCCGGGGCCGCTTCGCACCGAGCTTTTGATGAAGTTCCTCGATACCGAGGAAAAGCGCCAGCGCCGGCTTGTCCACATTCCCATGGGCCGCTTTGGGGAAGCCAAGGAGATGGCGCAGGCCGCGCTCTTTTTGGCCTCGGACGAGTCCAGCTATATGACCGGGGCCGAGCTCAGGGTGGACGGCGGCATCACCGCCGCCTACGTGACCCCGGAGTGAGGTGCCAGGATGAAGACCTTCAAAGTCATCAGCCCGGTGGACGGCTCGGTTTACGCGGAACGCCCCTACGCAAGCCCCGAGGAGGTCGAGGCCGCCCTAAAGCGGGCGAAGCAGGCCCAGCGGGCCTGGCAGGAACTCCCCTTGGAGGAGCGCGCCCGCTTGGTTCAGAAAATGGCCGACTGGATCGTCGAGCGGGCCGACCTGCTCGGGGAAGAGATCACCTGGCAGATGGGGCGGCCCATCGCCCATAGCCCCTGGGAGATCTCAAGAAGCTTCAAGGAGCGCGCCGACTACATGATCGAGGTCGCCCCCCGGGCGCTTTCCGACCTGGTTCCGGCGGGGGCGCCGGGGATCCGGCGGGCGATCCGGCGGGAACCAGTGGGCATCGTGCTCGTGCTCGCCCCCTGGAACTACCCCTGGCTCACCTCGGTGAACGCGGTGATCCCTGCGCTCTTGGCGGGGAACAGCGTGATCCTGAAGATCTCGTCCCAGACCCCCCTGGTCGCCGAGCGCTACCTCGAGGCCGCGAGAGCGGCCGGCCTCCCGGAAGGGGTCTTCCAGTACCTCCACACCGACCACGAAACCGCCCTAAAGATGGTCCAAGACCCCCGCATCGGCTTCGTCGCCTTCACCGGCTCGGTGCCCGGCGGGCGGGCGGTGGAAAAGGCGGCGGCGGGGCGGTTTGTGGGAGTGGGTCTTGAGCTCGGCGGCAAAGACCCCGCCTACGTCACGGAGGACGCCAACCTTGCCTTCACCGCCGAGGGCGTCGCCGACGGCGCCTTCTTCAACGCCGGCCAGTCCTGCGCCGCCATCGAGCGGGTCTACGTGCACGAGAAGGTCTACGACGACTTTCTGGACGCGCTGGTGGCGGTCGTCGAGGGTTACACGCTCGGAAACCCCACCGACCCCGAGACCACGCTGGGGCCACTCGTGCGCACCCAGGCCGCCGACTGGGTGCGGAGCCAGATCAAGGAGGCGCTCTCCAAGGGGGCGAAGGCCCTAATCGACGAATCCCGCTTTCCCGCCGCCAAGGAGGGGACCCCCTACCTCGCGCCCCAAGTCCTCGTCGACGTGGACCACTCGATGAGCGTGATGCGGGAGGAGAGCTTCGGCCCGGTGATCGGGGTGATGAAGGTAAAGGACGACGAAGAGGCGATCCGCCTCATGAACGACTCCGACTACGGCCTCACCGCCTCGATCTGGACCAGGGACCTAGACCGCGCCGAGCGGATCGGGCGGCGGCTCGAGACCGGCACTGTCTTCGCCAACCGCTCGGACTACCTCGACCCCGCGCTCGCCTGGACCGGGGTCAAGGACACCGGCCGGGGCATCAGCCTCTCCGAGCTCGGCTACCACCAGCTCACGCGGGTGAAGAGCTACCACTTGAGGCCCGTGCCCTAGCTGTGCAGTCTCACCACGTTGTTCACGCTAAGCCCCAACTTTGAGACCGGTGCCTGGTTGCCCAAACTGGTGTGCGGCCGGTGCCAGTTGTAGAAGTGGAGCCACTCGGGTAGGTAGGCGTTCCGCGCCTCGGAGCTCGGATAGG
>WFXV01000115.1 GCA_015490435.1 Thermaceae bacterium | reverse complement strand
TTTCCCTCCCCTTCCCCGCCCTAAAACAAGACCCCGGGGCCTACGTGCGCCCCGAGGCCGGCCTCGACGGGTTCTTCTACGCCCGGTTTCGTCGGCGCTAGGCCTCCGGCTCCCCCACCGAGCCCAGGAACAGATCCAGGAAGGCGCCGGCGAAGAAACCGATCAGCACGCCGATCAGGCCCTGCTGCCAGGTCAGGCTCCAGGTCCCGAAGAAGATGCCGTTAAAGACGAAGGCCAGGGCCCAGAAGAGGACCGCGATGGCCACCCAAAGCACGATCAACCTTGCCGTCATGCCCCACCTCCGTCCTTAGCTTACCAGCTTCCAGCGGGGCCCCTTGGGGGTATCCTCGACCACCACCCCGAGCTCGGCGAGCCGGTCGCGCACCCGGTCGGCGAGGGCGTAGTCCTTGCGACGGCGGGCCTCCTCCCGGAGCTCGAGCACGAGCTCCATCAAGCCCTCGAGCGCAGGTCCCTCGAGCCGCTCGACCAGCACCCGCTCGGGGAAGAGCCCGAGCACCCCCTCCCCGAGCTCTCGGAAGGCGGCCTCCGCCCGCTCGAGGCTCTCCCTCCCCACCTCGCGGGAGAGCGCCTTGTTGAGCTCGGGCAACCAGGTGAAGAAGGCGGCGAGCGCCTCCGGGGTCCCGAGGTCGTCGTTCATCGCCTCGGAGAAGGCGGTGCGCAGCCGCTCGGTGGCCGCGTCGAGGGCGGGGTCCGCGCCCTCAGGAGCGCTCTTTTTCCGCCTTCTGACCTCGCGGTAGGCGTCGAGGAGGCGGAAGTACCCCTTCTTCGCGGCCTCGAGCCCCTCCTCGGTGAAGTCGGTCACCGAGCGGTAGTGGCTCTGGAGCAGGTAGAACCGCACCACCAGGGGCTCGACCCGCTCAAAGAGCTCCCTCAGCGTGATGAAGTTCCCGGTGGACTTCGCCATCTTCTCGCCGCCGAGGAGCACGTGGTTGTTGTGCATCCAGTAGCGGGCGAACGCGTGCCCAGCGGCCTCGGCCTGGGCGATCTCGGCCTCGTGGTGGGGGAACTGCAGGTCGATCCCCCCGCCGTGGATGTCGAAGCCGTCCCCCAGGTACTTGAGGCTCATCACCGTGCACTCGATGTGCCAGCCGGGAAAGCCCTCGCCCCAGGGGCTCGGCCAGCGCATCAGGTGCTCGGGCTCGGCCCGCTTCCAAAGCGCCCAGTCGCGGGGGTCCTCCTTCTCCTCGCGGACCTCGACGCGGGCCCCCGCCACCTGGTCCTCGAGCCTCCGCCCCGAGAGCTTGCCGTATTCCGGCCACTTCGAGGCGCGGAAGTAGACCGAGCCGTTTCGCTCGTAAGCGTAGCCGCGGCGCAGGAGCTCCTTGGTGAGCTCGATCTGCTCGACGATGTGCCCGGTCGCCCGGGGGGTGATGTCGGGCCTCAGCACGTTCAGCGCGTCCATGTCCTCGAAGTAGCGCCAGAAGTACTTGTCGGCGACCTCCATGGGCTCGAGGCGCTCGATCTTGGCCCGCTTTTGGATCTTGTCCTCGCCCTCGTCGGCGTCGTCGGTGAGGTGGCCGACGTCGGTGACGTTGGAGACGTAGCGCACCCGGTAGCCAAGGTGCAAAAGCCAGCGCCTCAGCACGTCGAAGCTCACCGCGCTCTTCGCGTGCCCCAGGTGGGCGTCGGAGTAGACCGTCGGCCCGCAGACGTAGATCCCCACGTGCCCTTCCACCTTGGGCTTGAAGGGCTCCTTGCGCTTGCTCATGGTGTTGTAAAGGAAAAACTCCACCGCTGCCTCCTTCCAGGGATAGACCTGCTTTTCGGGGAAAGCGCGCTTGCTGCCCCGGCCTCAACATCGCCGCGCCGGGCGTTTCATGCCCCGATTGTAGCAAGCCTAAGCAGCGAGCGCCCGCTCCTTGAGCCCCCGCAAGAACATCTCGGCGTTTTCCTGCATCAGCTTCTGCACGAGCTTTTTCAAAATGCCGCCGAAGAGGGGCAGGTTCAGCTCGTAGTCGATCTCGAGCACCACCCGGGTCCCGTCCCCCTCGGGCAGGAAGGCCCAGGTGCCCTCGTACTTGTCGAAGTCGCCCTCGGGCGAGTAAAAGCGGTTTTTCAGCTCGGCGTCGTTCCACTCCTCGACCTCGACCCAGCGCACCCGTTTGCCCATCGCCACCGCGACCCACTCGCTCTTGGTGCGCTCGGGGGTGGACTCGACCACCTTGAGCGTTTCGACGTCCTTCAAATAGGGTTTCAGCCCCTCGAGGTCCTTGGCGAGCCTATAGACCTCCTCGGGGGGCTTGGGCACGAAGACTTCCGCACGCACGTGGGGCATGACCCAGTTCTACCCCGGCGCCTCCTCCCGCTGCAAGCGATCGTAGGCGAAAAGCGCGGTCTCCAGCGAAAACCCCCGCCCCAGGAGGAAGCGCACCGCCCGCGCCCGGTCCCCTCGGTAGCGCGCCCAGCGCCGCGCGAGGAGGGAGACCGCCGCCTCCTCCTCGGCGAGGTCCGTGACGAGCTCCTCGACGAGTGCCTCGGGCACGCCCCGGGCCAGGAGGTCCCTGGCGAGCCGGTAGCGCCCGTAGCGCCCCGCGCGCCCGCGCACGAAGGCCTCGGCCAGCGCCTGGTCGTCGAGGTAGCCCCAGGCTCTGAGGCGGGCGAGCGCCGCCTCCACCTCGGCCTCGGGGTAGTCGGCGAGCTTCTTCCTGAGCTCGGCCTCGGTGTAGGCGCGCCGGGAAAGCAGTGCGAGCGCCCGGCTTAGGGCCTTTCCCACGCTTGCTATGCTAACCCCCGTGCGCGTCTTCGCCATCGCCGACCCCCACCTCGGGAGCCAGGTGGAAAAGCCGATGACGATCTTCGGCCCCGCCTGGGCCGGCCATCCCGAGGTCTTCTTCGAGCGCTGGCGGGAGACCGTGGGCGAGGACGACCTGGTGGTGATCCCCGGGGACATCTCCTGGGCGATGCGGCTCGAGGAGGCCCTCCCCGACCTCCAGGCGATCGCCGAGCTCCCCGGGTTCAAGGTGATCCTGCGGGGCAACCACGACTACTGGTGGCCCTCGATCTCGAAGCTAAGGCGGGCCCTCCCCCCCAAGATGTACGCGATCCAAAACGACGCGGTGGTGATCGGCGGGGTGGCGGTGGCCGGCACCCGGGGCTGGATCACCCCTTTCGAGCGCGAGTTCACCGAGCACGACGAGAAGATCTACCGCCGGGAGGCGGAAAGGCTCCGGCTCTCGCTCGAGGACGCGCGGCGAAAACCCAAAGACCACCTGATCGTCGCCCTCCACTACCCCCCCTTCGGCCCCGGTGGGGAGCCCACGCTCTTTACCGAGCTGATCGAAAAGGCCCGCCCCGACGCGGTGGTCTACGGCCACCTGCACACCGTCGACCCCGAGAAGCTGCCCAAGGACTGGAAGGGAATCCCGCTCCAGCTGGTCGCCGCCGACGCCGTCGGCTTTCGCCCCCGGCTCATCCTGGAAAAGTAAAACCCGCCCTTGCGGGCGGAACTTGGCGGAGGGGGCGGGATTCGAACCCGCGGTACCCTTACGGGTACACCGGTTTTCGAGACCGGCCCGTTCAACCGCTCCGGCACCCCTCCGAGCGTAAACGGGCGAAAAACCCGGATAGAAGTTTAGCACTCTGCCGGCCGAAGCGTCCAGGCACCACGGGGAAAGGGGGCTTCAAGCGGTGGACGCTAAAGGCCCCCATCTTCTCGTTCTCGGCGGCGTAGTAAAGGGCGCCGATCCCGGCCTCGAGGAGCGCCCCGAAGCACATCGGGCAGGGCTCGAGGCTGACGAAGAGCGTGGCGCCCCGGGGTTCAAGGCCGCGCTCGAGGGCGGACCTCAAAGCAAGCAGCTCGGCGTGGGCGGTGGGGTCTCCCGTCTCCTCGACCCGGTTATGGGCCTCGGCGAGGACCGTGCCGTCTTTCGCGAGCACCGCCCCGATCGGGACCTCGCCCCTTTTCGCCGCCCGCTTCGCGAGCGAAAGCGCCCGCCGCAGGAAGCGGTCCTCGGGGCGCTCGGGGTAAAGGCCCTGGATCCAGGCGACGCCCCCTTTTGCGCAGGCGAGGGGCCAAAGCCGCCTGAGCTCCGGGGGCACGCCGCGCACGCGAAAGAATGCGTCGAGCCGGCCGCCCTCTTTGAGCCTCAGGTCCTTCTGGTAGCGGCAGGGCTCAAGGTCTTTGGGCGGTGAGAACGAAGGCGCCTCCTTTGGAATCAAGAAAAGTGCCCCCTGGTAGCCCCGGGCGAGCACGCCGCCCGGAAGCATCGCCTTGCCGCCGGTAAGGGCCTCTTCCAGGGCCTTGAGATGGCGGGCCTCGGGGCGGATGCCGGCGGCCTCGAGGATCTGCCTTAGCGCCCGCTCCCGTAGCGGCGCCGGGGCCTTGAGGAGCGGGAGCGCCCGGTAGTTCGGGACGAAGAAGCGGGGGTCGGAAAGGAGCAGGGCCTTTGCCTCGGCCTCGAGCCAGTCCTCCTCGGCCTGGCGCGCCTCGGCGAAGCGGCCGAGGGCGGCGACCGCGCCGGGGAAGCGGGCCTCGACCCGGGGCAGGACCTCGTGGCGCAGGTAGGCGCGGTCCCTGGTGAGGTCCAGGTTGGTGCGGTCTTCCCGCCAGGAAAAACCCCGGGCCTCGAGATACGCGCGGAGCTCGGCCCTTCTGGCAAAGAGCAGGGGGCGCTTCACCGGACCCCGGGACCTCCGGATCCCGAGGGCGCGGGCGGTACCGGTAAAGAGCTGAAAGAGCACGGTCTCGGCCTGGTCGTCGGCGGTGTGGGCGGTGAGGATGCAGCGGGCGCCAAAGCGCCGCGCCACCCGTGCGAGGAAGGCGTAGCGGAGCTCGCGGGCCACCGCCTCCAGGTTCTCCCCCTTTTCCCGGGCGATCCGGGCCACGTCCACCCGCTCGATCACCGCCGGGAACCCGAGCCGCTCGGCGAGCGCGCGGACGAAGGCGGCGTCCTCCCCCGACTCGGGCCGGAGCCCGTGGTCCAGATGGGCGATTACCGCCTCCCGGCCCACCCGGCGCGCGAGCACGGCGAGCGCTACCGAGTCGCCCCCGCCCGAGACCGCGAGGACGAGGCGCCCCTCGGGGCAGAGCCGCTTTAGCTCAGCCTTAAACCTTTCCTCCACCGGGGTTAGCATAAGGCGGTGCGCCCCGACTTCGACGCCCTTCCCTACCTCACCGAGGACCTCCCCGGCACCGGGGAGCGGATCCGGGCGGAGCTCGAGCACTTCCAGGTCGAGGAGGTCCCCGCCTACCTCCCCTCGGGCTCGGGGGAACACCTCTACCTCTTTGTGGAAAAGCGCGGCCTCACCACCCGCGACCTGGTGGACCGCCTGGTGGCCCTCGGGGTGCCCGAGGTCGGGATCGGGGTCGCGGGCCTCAAGGACAAGTACGCCGTCACCCGGCAGTGGCTCTCGATCCCGGCGCGCTACGAACACGTACTCAAAGACTTCGATGAGCCGGGCAAAATCCGGGTCCTGAAAACGGACCGCCACAAGAACAAGCTCAAAACCGGCCACCTAAGGGGCAACCGCTTCCGGGTCTTCGTGGTGGGGGCGGAGCCCGAAAAGGCCGAGGCAGTCCTCGCGCGGCTTAAGGAAAAGGGCCTTCCCAACTACTACGGCCCCCAGCGCTTCGGGCTCCAGGGCAAGAACCCCGAAAAGGGGCTCGAGCTCATCCAAAAGAAAAAAGGCCGGGGCCGCCCCTGGCTCAAGCGCTTTTTGATCGGGAGCGTGCAGAGCCTCCTCTTCAACGCCTACCTGGCGGAAAGGCTCCGCCGGGGCCTTTACGACCGGTTCCTCAAGGGCGACGTCGCCAAGAAGCACGCGACCGGCGGCGAGTTCTTGGTGGAAGACCCAAAGCGGGAAAACCCCCGCGCCCAGACCCTCGAGATCAGCCCCACCGGACCGCTTTTCGGCAAGAAGTACTTCGAGGCCGAGGGCGAATCCCGCGCCTTCGAGGACGAGATCCTCGCCCGCTTCGGCCTCTCCCGCGCCGACTTCTCCGCCCGCCGGGGCGCCCGGCGCCCGATCCGGGTCCCCCTGGAGGAGGCCCGCCTCGAGCCCGCCGAGGGGGGCGTTTGGCTTTCCTTCTTCCTCCCCAAGGGAAGCTACGCCACCAGCCTGCTCCGCGAGGTGATGAAGAAAAACCCCGAGGCCGAGGGCCCCGGGGCCGCGTCCCGCGAAGGCCTAGAAGCGGAGGCCGAGCTTTAGCGCCGCGAAGGGACCCTTGAAGGCGTCCCGCTCGAGGTTAAAGGCGTATCCCGCGTCCAGACCCAGGAAGACCGGGAGCGGCAGGGTCCCCACGTCAAGGTCGAACTCGAGGTCGCCCCGGGCGAACCCATAGAACCCTCCGGCGTAGCCCACGCCGGCGCCGCCCCCCAGGCGGATCCCCTCCATGAGGGGCAACGAGGCCAGGTAGCGCATGGCGAAGGCCGCGTCCAGACCGCCGGCGTAGCCGACGTCCAGCGTGGGCCGGAGCGCCCCCACCGGCGGCTGGAAGAGGAGGCAGTTCCAGGATGCCTCGAGCCCAAACGCCGCACCCCCGGCGTACCCGCCCCGCACCGCCAGCGAGGGGTGGGGGTTGCCGAGGGCGAGCGCCCAAGAAAGCCCCAAAACCATCCCAAGCGCCCAGAGGATCCGTTTCATTCCCAACACCTCCCCTTCCACCCTACCCCAAGCGGGGGACATCCGCTCGGGAAAATCCGCATAGAATAGCGCCGTGGCGGCGAAACGGGCGAGCGAAACCCGCTGGTACCGGCTCCTCCTCCTCAGCTTCTTGGTTGGAATCGTCGCCGGAATCGGCGCCATCCTGTTCAACTGGATGGTCCAGACGGGCCACCAGCTCTTTCTCGAGGGGCTCGCCCAGTACCGTCCCCCCACCGAGGCCGGCGAGGGCCCCGCGTTCGGCCCCTTTAGCCGGCTCCTCATCCCCCTCGTCACCGGCCTCGGCGGGCTGATCGCGGGCTGGCTGGTCTTCACCTTCGCCCCCGAGGCCGAGGGCCACGGCACCGACGCGGTGATCCGCTCCTACCACGAACAGGGGGGCTACATCCGCCCCCAGGTCCCGGTCATCAAGACCCTGGCTTCAGCGATCACCCTGGGCTCGGGTGGCTCCGGCGGCCGCGAGGGGCCGATCGCCCAGATCGGCGCCGGGCTCGCCTCGGTCACCGCGAGCTGGCTCAAACTCTCCGACACCGAGCGCCGCATCCTGGTGATGGCCGGCGCCGGGGGCGGGATCGGCGCGGTCTTCCACGCCCCCTTGGGCGGGGCGCTTTTCGCCGCCGAGGTGCTCTACTCCAAGCTCGACTCCGAAAGCGAGGTCCTGATCCCGAGCATCATCTCGGCGGTCACCGCCTACTCGGTCGCCGGGTACGTGAGCGGCTACGGCTCGCTCTTCAGCCTCCAGGCCGACCACTACAACCAGCCGGAGGTGCTCCCCTTCTACCTCCTGCTCGCGCCCATCGCGGCCGGGGCCGCGTGGCTCTTCGTCAAGCTCTTCTACGGCACCCAGGCCTGGTTCAAGAGACTCGAGCTCCCGCTCTTTCTAAAGCCCGCCCTCGGCGGCTTCCTCACCGGCGTGCTCGGCGCCCTTTTGCCCCAGGTCCTCTCCGGCGGCTACGGCTGGATCCAGATGGTCTTCGAGAACAAGATCCCCTTTCTGATCTTGATCCTGATGGCGTTCGGGAAGATGGTCGCCACCTCGCTCACCATCGGCTCCGGCGGCTCGGGCGGCGTCTTCGGCCCCAGCGTCTTCATCGGGGCCGCCCTCGGCGGCGCCTACGGGCAGGCGGTGGCCGCCCTCTTCCCCGGGCTAGGGCTCAACCCAGTGGACTTCGCCCTGGTGGGGATGGCGAGCTTCTTCGCCGCCGCCGCCAAGACGCCCCTTTCCACCATCGTGATGGTCACCGAGATGACCGGGGGCTACGGCCTCCTGGTGCCGCTCATGCTCTCGAGCTTCACCTCGTTCATCCTCCTCCGGCCCGAGGTCACCCTCTACCGCTCCCAGGTCCCCGAGCGCATCGACAGCCCGGTCCACGCCCACGAGTACATCCGCTTGGCGCTCCAAAGCCTCGCCGAGCGTGGCCTGCCCATCCCCAAGGACGTGCCCCTTCCCCAGGTGGCGCGCCTCCTCGAGACCGGTCAGCCGGTACCCCTAGACCCGGACGGCAACGAGATCGCCTTCGCCATGCAGCTCGAAGAGGGGCACCCCTGGGTGGGGCGCCGCATCGTCGAGCTCGGGCTCCCGCCCGACGTCCTGGTGATCTCGGTGCTTAGGGAGAAGGCGAACCGGGTGATCGTGCCCCGGGGCCACACCCGGCTCGAGGCCGGAGACACCCTGATCCTGGTCGGCCCCCCGGAAGCCCCCGCCGACGTCGAGCGGCTCCTCGGGGAAAACGGCAAGGCCGAGAGCGAGTAGCCTACTCCGCCTCCAAGCAGCGCCGGATCGCGGCCGCGTCGGGGGCGGGGCAGACCGCCTCGAGCCCCATCCGGTCCCGGAGCACCTCCCCCACCCGCTCGCCGTAGCCCCGCACTAGGACGCGGTAGCCGTCCAGGTTCAGCATCATGATCAGCCCCACCACGAACTCCGCGTCCTCCTCGGGACTGAGCGGCACGCCCTCGGTCCGCCCCCGGCCGGGGAGGTCCGGGATCAGGTAGCGAAAGCCCCGGGGAAGGGGATCCTTCCAGTCCTCGGCCGAGGCCCCGAGCAAGAGGACCACCGGCCCCTCGCCAACGTCGTCGTAGACCAGGTTGGTGCCGTAGAGGTGAATGTAGGCCATCAGGAAGGCGCCTCCGGCTCGAAACGAAGCAACGGCTTGGCCCCCGCCTCCTCTGCTTCCTCCTCCCGCCAGTGGGCGGGCCCCTTCAAAAAGTCCTCGTAGCGCTCGATGAACCCCCGGGCGAGCGCCGAGGCCTCGGCGGGGTTTTCCCAAGGGGCGAAGTGCCCCGCCCCCTCAATCGTCACCAGCATCCCCCGAAGCTCGGGCACCCACTCGGTGACCTCGTGGCCGTAGCGCATCGGGGTGAAGACGTCCTCGGCCCCGACGGCGACGAGCGCGGGATGCTCCAGGCGGCGAAGCCACTTGCGCACGTCGCCAAGCGAGAGAAGGCCCTCGAGCCAGGCCCCGAGGTCGCGCCCCTCTAGCCCCTTGGCCCAGGCCTCGATCTGGGCCTGCCCCCGCCCAAGCAGCAAGGACCCGAAGAACCAGGGCGCGGCGGCGGTCACGAAGGCGGAGAGGCCGCCCTCTTCGTAGGCCTGGCGAAGCGCCCGCAGGCGGGCGAGGAGGGCGTCGTCCACCCGGAAGTAGGGGGAAAAGAGCACGAGGCTCTTTGCTCCGACCTCGGGGGCGATCCGGACGGCGGCGACGCCGGCCTCGGAGAAGGCCACCAGGTGGGCCCCCTCGGGCACCCGGCTCCGCCAAGCCTCCTCCGCCAAAGCGGGCGTGGGGTGGGGTTCGGCCTCGAGGAGGCGGTAGTCGGGGAAGGCCTCCCGGAAGGCGGAAAACCCCGCCGGCGGGCTCAGGTAGCCGGGGAGGAAGACGATCGTTTCCACGCCCCCATCCTGGCATAATCGGCCCATGGACCTCGAAGGTGGACTCGGGAAAACGCTGGGGATCGAGATCCTGGAGCTTTCCGAAACGCGGGCGCGGGCCCGGATGCCGGTGACCCCCGCCCACCACCAGCCCCTCGGCTTCCTCCACGGGGGCGCGAGCGTGGCGCTGGCCGAGCACCTCGCGAGCTTCGCCGCCCACCTCCACGTCCCCGAGGGGCACGCCGCCTTCGGCGTCGAGATCAACGCGAGCCACCTGCGAAAAAAGCAAAGCGGCGAGGTCTACGCCGAGGCCAGGCCCCTCAGGGTGGGGCGGCGGCTCCAGGTCTGGCAGGTCGAGATCAGCGACGAGGAAGGCCGGCTGATCTCCGTCGCCCGGGTGACACTGGCGGTGGTCCCGCTTGACACCGGCGCCCAAGAGGCATAACTTTGCAGCATGAGCGCCGCGAGGAAAGGGGGGATGGGCGTGGAAGACGGCTATCCCGGCTATTCCCCCTCTCGGAAGACGGCGCGGCACTAGGCCCCCTTTCAAAACCCGACGGAACCGAGGTTGAACCATGCTGATCGTATTGAAGAAGGAAGCTGGCGAAGAGGCGCTTTCGGAGCTGAAGCGCGAGCTCGCGCGATTTGGCTTTCGCCCCCACGTCTCCCAGGGCGTCGAGACCACCCTGGTGGGGGCGGTGGGCAAGGGCCCGACCCCCGAGATCATGGAGCACTTCAGGGCCCTGCCCTACGTGGCCGAGGTCATCCGGATCTCGAAGCCGTATAAGCTTGCGAGCCTCGAGGTGCACCCCCTGCCTACGGTGGTTTCGTTCCCCACCGGAAAGACCGGCGGCGGCCACTTCATGGTGGCGGCCGGCCCCTGCGGGGTGGAGTCCCGGGAGCAGACGCTCACCGCCGCCCGCTACGTCAAGCGCCACGGCGCCCAGATGCTCCGGGGCGGCGCCTTCAAGCCCCGCACCAGCCCCTACTCCTTCCAGGGGCTCGGCGAGGAGGGGCTCAAGATCCTGGCCGAGGCCCGGGCGGAGACCGGGTTGCCGGTGGTCACCGAGGTGACGAGCCCGGACAAGGTGGAGCTCGTCGCCGAGTACGCCGACATGCTCCAGATCGGCGCCCGCAACGCCCAGAACTTCGCCCTCTTGAAGGAGGCCGGGCAGTCCGGGAAACCGGTGCTCTTAAAACGCGGGATGAGCATGACCCTGGAAGAGTTCCTGATGAGCGCCGAGTACATCCTCGCCGAGGGGAACGAGCGCGTGATCCTGGTGGAGCGGGGCATCCGCACCTTCGAGAAGGCGACCCGGTTCACCCTCGACGTCTCGGCGGTGCCGGTGCTCAAGTCCTGGACCCACCTGCCGGTCTGGATCGACCCCAGCCACCCCGCCGGCAAGCGCGAGTGGGTGACCCCGCTCGCCCTCGCCGGGGTGGCGGCGGGCGCCGACGGCCTCATCGTCGAGACCCACCCGAACCCGAAGGAAGCCCGCTCCGACGCCGCCCAGCAGCTCACCGAGGAGGAGTTTGCCGAGTTCATGAGCCGGGTCAAGGCCCTCCTGCCGGCGGTAGGCAAGGCGCTCGATGCGGCCCCGGTACGCTAGGGTCGGGATTTTCGGCGTCGGGCTCCTGGGCGGCTCGGTGGCGCTGGGGCTCAAAAGCCGCTTCCTCGCCGGCGAGGTCCATACCTACGACCGCGACCCCCGCGCCCTCGAGGCCGCCCTCGCCCTCGGCGCCGCCGACCGGGCCCACACCGAAATCGGCCCTTGGGTGGGCGAGCTCGACCTCGCCGTGCTCGCCGCCCCGGTGGGGGCGATCCCCGCGCTGATCGAGGAGATCCGCCCCTACGCCGGCGAAGGCACGCTCTTTACCGACGTGGGGAGCGTGAAGGGGCCGGTGGTGCGGGCGGCCAAGGGCCTGCCCCGCTTCGTGGGCGGCCACCCGATGGCGGGC
Organism: Thermaceae bacterium; assembly: GCA_015490435.1. Lineage (GTDB taxonomy): Bacteria > Deinococcota > Deinococci > Deinococcales > Marinithermaceae > WFXV01. The sequence continues at coordinate 1,947 of WFXV01000115.1, read as the reverse complement.
AGCGAGCGGGCCGGGCTGCAAAACGCCCACGCCGGGCTCCTCGAAACCGCGGTCTGGGTGCTCACCCCCACTGAGGAGACCGACCCTGCCGACCTCGAGGAGGTGGAGACCCTGGTCAGCGAGCTTGGGGCCTACCCCCTGGTCCTCGATCCCGAGCTCCACGACCGCCTGGTCGCCCGGGTGAGCCACCTCCCCTACCTGCTCGCGGTGGCCCTCAATCTGCTCGTCTCCCGCGACGAGAAGAAGGACCTCCTCATGTTCCTCGCCGCTGGGGGGTTTCGCGACCTCACCCGGGTGGCCTCGGGAAGCCCGCGGATGAGCCGGGACATGGTGGTGGAAAACCAAGAGGCGGTGCGGGCGGCGCTTGCCGACCTCAGGGCGGTGCTCGGGGAGCTCGAGGCCGCGCTCGAGCACCCCGAGGAACTCTTCCGCCTCGCGGAAGAGGCCAAACGCACCCGCGACGCCCTTCCGGTGGTGAAGCGGAGCCTCCTCCCGGTGCGCCACGAGCTCGTGGTCCAGGTGCCCGACCGCCCCGGCGAGCTCGCCCGCATCACCACCGCCCTGGGCGAGGCCGGGGTGAACATCAAGGACATCGAGGTCCTCACCATCCGGGACGCGGGCGGCGCGATCCGGCTGGGTTTTGCCGAGCCCGGCGAAAAGACCGCCGCCCGGAGGGTTTTAGAGGGCATCGGCTACCGGGTCGTTTCCCCGGGGTAAAATCGCCGCCGTGAACGACGTTCTCCTGCGCGCGCTCCGGGGCGAGCCCACCCCCTACACGCCGGTCTGGTTCATGCGCCAGGCCGGCCGCTACCAGGCCGAGTACCGCAAGCTCCGGGAGAAATACACGATCGAGGCAATCGTGCAGAACCCGGAGCTCACCACCTACGTCACCCTGCTGCCGGTGAAGAAGCTCAGAGTGGACGCGGCGATCCTCTTCGCCGACCTCTCCACGCCGTTTTCCGGGCTCGGGTTTCCCACGAAACTCGTCGAGAGGAAGGGGCCCGTCGTCGAGGACCCCATCCGCACCCCCGAGGACCTGAAAAGGCTCCGGGCGTTTTCGCCCGAGGAGGATACGCCTTACGTCCTCAAGGCCATCCGGATGCTGAAGGCTGAGCTCGAGGTCCCCCTGATCGGCTTCGCCGGCGCCCCCTTCACCCTCGGCTCCTACCTGATCGAGGGCGGACCCTCGAAGAACTTCGTCGAGACCAAGCGCTTCATGTACCACTACCCAAAGGCCTTCGAAGCGCTCCTTTCCCACCTGGCGCGGGCGATGGCGGCCTACCTCAAGGCCCAGGCCGAGGCCGGGGCCGACGTGCTCATGGTCTTCGACTCCTGGGTGGGTCGGCTCACCCGGGAGGACTACGCCGAGTACGCGATGCGCCCGACGGCGGCGCTCTTCCAGGCGCTCGCGGGGGTCCGCCCCACGATCCACTTCGGCACCGGCACCAACCACCTCCTCGAGCTCATGAAGGAAGCCGGCGGCGACGCGATCGGCGTCGACACCACCACGCCCCTGGACGAGGCCCGCGAACGGCTCGGGGAGACCCCGGTCCAGGGCAACCTCGACCCCGCCCGGCTCTTCGCCCCGGAGGAAGTGCTCTTAAGCGGCGTGGACCGGGTGCTGGAAGCAAACCTCGGCCGGCCCGGCCACGTCTTCAACCTCGGCCACGGCATCCTCCCCGGCACCCCGGAGGAAAACGTCCAACGCGTGGTCGAGCACGTGCACGAAAGGACCCAAGGATGACCGACGTTCTCTTCATGTACTACGGCACGCCCTACGACGAGGACGAGATCCTCCCCTACTACACCGACATCCGCCACGGCCACCCGCCGCCCCCGCCGATCCTTGAAGAGCTGAAAGCGCGCTACCGCCACATCGGGAAAAGCCCCCTGAACGAGATCACCCACGCCCTCGCGCGGCGGCTCGAGGCCCAGCTCCGCCTCTCC
>WFXV01000114.1 GCA_015490435.1 Thermaceae bacterium | reverse complement strand
AGCTCACCCTCCCCCACCCCCGGGGGCCGCACCTGAGCGAGGTCACCCCCGGGGACTACCGGATCCAGCGGGTGCACGCCCAGGACGCCGACGCCCTCCGGGTCTTCGAGCGGCTCGCGCTCACGCCGGGGAGGGGGGTGCGGGTGCTCGAGCGCACCCCCCTCGGCGTCCGCCTCGAAGGGGAAGCCGGCCGGCTCCTCCTCCCCGTGGAACTCGCCGAGGCGCTGGAGGTCGAGCGCTGATGGCGGCTCCCGTGGTCCGAAGGCGAAAGCCCTTTTGGTTCTACCTCGGCCCCGCCTTCCTGGTCTCGGTGGGGTACATGGACCCGGGCAACTGGGCCACCAGCCTGGAGGCGGGAAGCCGCTTTGGCTACGCCTTGCTCTGGGTCATCACCCTCTCCTCGGCGATCGCCGTCCTCATGCAGCTCCTCGCCGCCAAGCTGGGGATCGCCACCGGCCACGACCTGGCCGAGAACATGCGGGAAAGCTATTCGAAGCCGGTGCGCTACTTCCTCTTCTTCACCGCCTTCCTCGCGATGATGGCCACCGACCTCGCCGAGTTCATGGGGGTGGCGATCGCCCTCAACCTGCTCTTTGGCATCCCCCTTCCGATCGCCGTCTTGCTCACCGTCTTCGACGTGCTCCTCATCCTCTGGCTCGAGCGCTTCGGCTTTCGCTGGATGGAAGTGGTGATCACCGCCTTCGTCGCCACCATCGGCCTCGCCTACGTAATCGAGCTCTTCCTCGCCCACCCGAGCCTTTCGGAGGTGGCGAAAAACGCCTTTTTGCCCAACCCCACCCCCTTCCAAAGCACCACCGCCCTCTTCCTGGCGATGGGGATCCTCGGGGCCACGGTGATGCCCCACAACCTCTTCCTGCACTCGGCCCAGGTCAAGACCCGGGTCCTCGGCAACGACGAGCGCCGCCGGCGGATCTACTTCTGGAGCATGCTCGACACCCTGGGGGCGCTCTTCGCCGCCTGGCTGGTGAACGGCGCGATCCTGGTGATGGCGGCCGCGGTCTTCCACGAGCGGGGGCTCCTCGTCACCGAGATCGACCAGGCCTACCTCACCCTCGCCCCCCTGCTCGGCCAAGCCGCCGCCCTCACCTTCGCCATCGCCCTCCTCGCCTCGGGAATCGCGAGCTCCACCACCGGGACGCTCGCGGGACAGGTGGTCTTCGAGGGGTTCTTGGGGCTCAGGGTCCGGAACATCGCGCTGGTGCGGCTTTTCATCCGGCTTCTGACCATGGCCCCGGCGGTGGTGGCGGTCTGGCTCTCGGTGCGACCGGTCTCGCTCCTCGTGCTCAGCCAGGTGATCCTCTCGATGCAGCTCCCCTTTAGCGTGGTGCCGCTCGTCGCCTTCACCTCCGACCCCCGCCGCATGGGCGAGCTGGTGAACCCGCCCTGGCTCAAGGCGCTGGCCTGGGCGGCGGCGGGGCTGATCGTAGGGCTCAACCTGCTGCTGCTCGCCTTCGCGGTGCTCGGAATCTAGCCATGGAAGCCTTCGGCGCACTCCACCCCGTGCTTCAGGCGCTCCTCGCCGGCCTCTTCACCTGGGGCATGACCGCGCTGGGGGCGGCGGCGGTCTTCCTCGCCAAGGAGCCGCCCCGGGCGTTTTTGGACGCGGCCTTGGGCTTTGCCGCCGGGGTGATGGTCGCCGCCAGCTTCTTCTCCCTGCTCCTTCCCGCCATCGAGCTCGCCGAGGCCCAGGGGGCCCCGCCCTGGCTGCCGGCGGTGGCGGGCTTCTTGCTGGGCGGCGGCTTCCTCCGCCTCATCGACCGCTACCTCCCCCACCTCCACCTCTTCGCCCCGCCGGAGGCGGCCGAGGGGCTCTCCACCTCCTGGCGGCGGACCACCCTCTTGATCCTCGCCATCACCCTCCACAACCTCCCCGAGGGCCTCGCCGTCGGCGTCGCCTTCGGCGCCGCCCACCTCGAGGGCGGGCCGGTGGCCGAGGCGCTGCTCGCCGGGGCGATGGCGCTGGCGGTGGGGATCGGCCTCCAGAACTTCCCCGAGGGGGCGGCGGTGAGCGTGCCCCTAAGGCGCGAGGGGCTCTCCCCCGGAAAAGCCTTCTTCTTCGGCCAGCTCTCGGGGGCGGTGGAGCCGGCGGCGGCGGTGGTGGGGGCCGCCGGGGTGCTCCTCGTCCAGGGGTTTTTGCCCTACGCCCTCACCTTCGCCGCCGGGGCGATGATCTACGTGGTGGTCGAGGAGATCATCCCCGAGGCCCAGTCCTCGGGGAACGGCGACGTCGCCACCCTCGGGGTGATGCTCGGCTTCGCGGCGATGATGTTCTTAGACGTTGCCTTAGGCTAATCCGAGGCGGTGCCGGGGAAGGCGGGCTCCAAGAACCCCGCGAGCAGGAGGACGAGCGGCAAAATCCAGCCGGTCTCGACCCCGAGCAGGATCAGGCCGGCGGTGAAGAGAAAGGCGGCGAGGGCAACGTAGAGCACCGCCGCCCAGAAGCGGTATTTCGAGGGCACGCGGCGAAAGGGCAGGAGCAAAAGGCCGAGGAGCACCCCCGCGAGCGCCCCGAAAACCCCGCGCTCGTCGAGCACCGCCCCGGCGTAGGCGCCGTAGAGGGGGAGCAAAAGGGGCCTTTGGAAGTCCTCGCGGGACCAGCCCCAAAAGAGGGCCAGGGCGGGCAGGCTCCGGGCCAGGGCGGAGAGGGGTTCGGTGATCCCCGCGGCGTCGAGCGCGAGATAGTCCGCAAGGCCGCGGAAGAGCGGGGCAAGCAGGGCGGGGAGCAGGGCGTAGAGGGCGCCGGCGTTCATCGCGCGCGGGCGAGCTCCACCAGGCGCATAAGGAGCTCGGGGTAGGAAACCCCGCTCGCCTGCCAGAGCCGGGGGAACATGCTCGTCGGGGTGAAGCCGGGCAGGGTGTTGAGCTCGTTCAGGTAGAGCTCCCCGTCCTCGGTGAGGAAGAAGTCCACCCGGGCCATCCCCCGCACCCCGATCGCCTTGTAGGCCTTGATCGCGAGCTCCTCCACGGTCTCCTGGGTACCGGGGTCGAGGCTCGCGGGGATGACGAGCTCCGCCCGGCCGGGGACGTACTTGGTCTCGTAGTCATAGAACTCGGCCTGGTAGCGGATCTCGCCGACCACGCTGGCCTCGGGCCGGTCGTTGCCGAGGACGCCGACCTCGAGCTCCCGCACCCCAAGAAGGGCCTTTTCCACCACCGCCTTCTCGTCGTAGCGGAAGGCCTCCTCGAGGGCCCGGTCGAGGTCGAGCATCCGCTCGACCCGGCGGATTCCCACCGAGCTCCCGGTGTTCGCGGGCTTCACGAAGTAGGGCGGGTCGAAGGGTACGAGGGGCATCTCCCCTTTTCGCACCACCGCCCAGGGCACCACCCGGACCCCCTCGGCGGCGAGGACCCGCTTGGTGAAGTCCTTGTCCATCGCCACCGCGCTCGCCGCCACCCCGGCGCCGACGTAGGGGACCCCGAGGAGCTCGAAGAACCCCTGGATCGTCCCGTCCTCGCCGTAGCGGCCGTGGAGGAGGGGGAAGATCGCGTCATACTCTTGCCAGCGCACCGGCGGGGGAAAGGAGTAGACCCCGTTTTCCGCCACCCCCGCCTCGAGGGCGGAAAGGGCCTCGTCCCCGAGCAGCCAGCGCCCGTCCTTGGCGATCACCGCGAGCTCGGCGTCGAAGGGGGCGGCCTCCAGGACCCCCTCGGCCGACTTGAGCGAGACCTCGTGCTCGGCGGAGCGCCCGCCGGCCAGGACCAGAACCCGAAGACCCGCCATGGGTCGAGCATACCCCACCTGACCCACCGGTCAGCCCCGAGCTAGACTGGGGACATGGACGCGAAAGCCGCCTACCAGGAACTCATCGAGCGCGGACGCGAGCTCGCCTACCTCGGCGCCTTCGGAAACCTCGCGGGCTGGGACCTCCGCACCAAGAGCCCCAAGAAAGGCCACCCCCACCGGGCCCGCGCCTTCGCCACCCTCTCCCGCCTCCTCCACCAGAAGGTCACCGACCCCCGGATCGGGGAGCTGCTCGATGCCATCGAGGATTCCGCCCTGATGGAAGACCCCGACGTGGCCGCGAACGTCCGCGCCTGGCGGCGGGACTACGAGCGGGCGACCCGGGTCCCGGAGTCGCTCGCCGCTGAGATCGCCGAGGCCGCGAGCCGGGGGGAGAGCGCCTGGGCCGAGCTCCGGAAGAAGGACGACTGGCAGGGCTTCCTCCCCCACCTCAAGAAGAACATCGAGCTCAAGCGGACCTACGCCGAGGCGGTGGGCTACGAGGACGAGGTCTACGACGCCCTGCTCGAGGACTACGAGGAGGGGCTCAGGACCCGGGACCTCGTCCCCCTCTTTGAGGAGCTCAAGGGCCCCGCCACCCGGCTGGTGCGGCGGATCATGGAGGCCTCGAAAAAGCCGCGCACCGAGATCCTCCACCGCCACTACCCGAAGGCGGACCAGGAGGCCTTCATCCTCGAGGTCCTGCCCGAGCTCGGCTACGACATGGAGGCCGGCCGGCTCGACGAGACCGCCCACCCCTTCGCGATCCGCATCCACCCCGGCGACGTGCGGATCACCACCCGCTACTTCGAGGACTTCTTCAACGCCGCCTTCTTCGGCTCGGTGCACGAGGCCGGACACGCGATGTACGAGCAGGGGCTCCCCGAGGAGCACTGGGGCACGCCACTCGGGGAGTCGGTGAGCCTTGGGGTGCACGAGAGTCAGTCCCGGATGTGGGAGAACCGGGTGGGGCGCTCCCGGGGCTTTTGGGCGCACTACTTTCCCCGGGCGAAGGCGCGTTTCTCGGCGCTTTCCGACGTGGACCTCGACGAGTTCGTCTTCGCCGTGAACGAGGTCAAGCCCTCGCTGATTCGGGTCGAGGCCGACGAGGTGACGTACAACCTGCACATCCTGCTCCGGTTTGAGCTCGAGCTCGCCCTCTTCCGCGGCACCCTCGCCCCCGAGGACCTCCCCGAGGCCTGGAACCAGAAGATGGAGGCCTACCTCGGCGTCGTCCCGAAGACCTACGCCGAGGGGGTGATGCAGGACGTCCACTGGGCCGGGGGCGCCTTCGGCTACTTCCCCACCTACACCCTGGGCAACGTCTACGCCGCCCAGCTCTTCGAGGCGGCGGAAAGGGAGCTCGGGGCGCTCGAGCCCCGCTTCGCCGAGGGCGCGTTCGCCCCCCTGCTCAACTGGCTGAGGGAGAAGGTCCACCGCCACGGCCGCCGCTACCCGCCCGCCGAGCTGATCGCGCGGGCCACCGGCGCTCAAGTGAGCGCGCGACCGCTCCTCCGCTACCTGGAGGAAAAGTTCGGTGCCCTCTACGAACTCACTTGAGCGCCGAGAGGAGCGCCTTCAGGTTAGCCCGCCAGGTGGCGAGGTAGTCGGGGTCTTGCTCGTTCAGAAGGTCGAGGTAGACCGCCCGGAACCCGAGGTTCTTCGCCACCCGCTCGGCCTCGCGGCGGAGCTGGTAGGGGGCGACGATCGCCTTGAGCCCGAGACGGGCGAGCACCTTTTGGGCCTCGACGAGCTCCCGGGCGGTGGGCTCGGCCGAGGGCGTCTTGCCGATCATGAAGGCGCGCTCGAGCCCAAAACGCGCGGCCACGTAGGTGAAGGGGTTCTTGTAGGAGACGAAGGCCCGGTGGGGGGCCGCCGCCACCTCTGCCTTCCCCTCCTCCAGAAAGGCGAGGAGCTTCGCTTTGAGCGCGCGGGCGCGCTCGAGGTAGCCCTCCGCCCCCTCAGCGTCCAGCGCCCCCGCGGCCCGCGCCAGGTCGCAGACGAAGAGGCTCATCGCCAGGGGATCGGTCCAGACGTGGGGGTCGGGCTTGCCGTTTGGAAGCGGCAAGACGAGGCCCTTCGCGCTCTCGGCCGCCACCACCACCGGCGCCTTCGTCCCCGAAGGACGAACCAGCTTCTCGACCAGCCAGTCGTCGAGCCCGAGCCCGTTCTGCACGATCAGCCGGGCCTGGCGGACCGCCTTCAGGTCGCTCGGCCGGGGAGCGTAGACGTGGGGGTTCGCCCCCGGAGGCACCAGCGAACGCACCTCCCACCCCTCCCCCAAAACCGCCCGGGCGAGGGCGGCGTAGGGGGGAATGGTGGCGACTAAGAGCGGGCGTTCGGCGTAGGCGAGGCCAAAGAACAGGAAGATAGCCAAAAAGGCGCGCATCCCCTTCAGGATACGCGCTGGCGCAGGGAGTTCGTAAGCACGAAGAGGCTCGAGAGGCTCATCGCCCCGGCCGCCATCATCGGGCTGAGGAGGATCCCGAAGAAGGGGTAGAGGGCGCCCGCCGCCACCGGGATCAAGAGCAGGTTATAGGCGAAGGCCCAGAAGAAGTTCTCGTAGATGGTGGCTAGCGCCCGCCGGGCCACCCGCACCGCCCGCACCACCGCCCGTGGCTCGCCGGTGACGAACACCACGTCCCCGGCCTCGACCGCCACGTCGGTGCCGCTCCCCACCGCGATCCCCACGTCGGCGGCGGCGAGCGCGGGGGCGTCGTTGAGGCCGTCGCCGACGAAGGCGACCCCGAGCCCCTTTTCCTGAAGCCCCCGCACCACCTCGAGCTTCCCCTCGGGGCGCACCTCGGCGAAGACCCGCCCCTCGGGGATGCCGAGCCGCCGGGCCACCGCGAGGGCCACTTCCCGCCGGTCGCCGGTGAGCAGGTAGACCGAAAGCCCGAGGGCAGCAAGCGCCCCCACGGCCTCCCTGGCGGTGGGTTTTTCCCGGTCGGCGACGGCGAAGACCGCCACCACCCGGCCAGCCACCGCGAGCGCCACAGGGGTGTAGGCCTCCCGGGCGAAGCCCCGGATCGCCTCCTCTGCCGCCGGGGAGAGGGAAAACCCCTCCTCGCGGCCGACCCAGACCTCCCGCCCTTCGACCCGGCCCCGCACCCCGCGGCCGGGCACCGCCTCGAAGGCCTCGACCGAGGGGAGCGAAAGGCCCCGCTCCCGGGCCGCCCGAACGATGGCCTCGGCGATCGGGTGCTCGCTCTTTTCCTCGAGCGCGGCGGCGAGGCGAAGGGCCTCGTCCTCCGCGATTCCCTCGGTCCAGACCGCCACCAGCTCGGGCCGGCCCTCGGTGAGGGTGCCGGTCTTGTCGAAGACCACCGCCCGGGCCCGGGCGAGGGCCTCGAGGGCGTCCCCCTTGCGGAAGAGCACGCCGAGCCGGGCGGCCCGGCCGGTGGCCACCATCACCGCCGCCGGCGTGGCCAGCCCGAGGGCGCAGGGGCAGGCGATGAGGAGCACCGAGAGCGCCGCGGTGAAGGCGTAGGAAAGCCGGGGCTCGGGGCCGAAGAGGAGCCAGAGGGCAAAGGAGACCAGCGCGATCGCCACCACCACCGGCACGAAGACGGCGGCGATCCGGTCGGCGAGGGCCTGGATGCGGGGCTTTTTCCCTTGGGCCTCCTCCACCAGCCGGACGAGGCGGGCCAGGTAGCTGGCCTCGGCGGGGCGGGTGACCTCGAGCACGAAGCTCCCCCGGGCGTTCTGGGTACCGCCCACCACCTCGTCGCCGGGGCCCTTCTTCACCGGCACCGGTTCGCCGGTGAGCATCGACTCGTCCACGTAGCTCTCGCCCTCGATCACCACCCCGTCGGCGGGGATCCGCTCGCCGGGGCGCACCCGGACCCGATCGCCGGGGACCAGGGCCTCGACCGGTTTCTCCCGCTCGCCCTCGGGGGTGAGCACCCGGGCGGTCTTGGGCCTGAGCTCGAGGAGCCTCTGGATCGCCGCCTGGGTGCGCCCCTTGGCCAGGGTCTCGAGGTACTTGCCGAGGAGGATCAGGGTGACGATCACCGCCGCCGCCTCGAAGTAGGTCTGGGCCGCCCCCGGGGGGAAGAGGCGGGGGAAGAGGACGGCGATCGTCGAGTAAAAGAAGGCGCTCCCCGCCCCCAGCGCCACCAGGGTGTTCATCCCCGGGGCGCGGTGGCGGAGCTCGGCGAGGGCGCCGGCAAAAAACCGCCGCCCGGCGAGGGCCAGCACCGGGAAGGCGAACGCCCCCTCGAGCCCCTGCCAAAACCGCTCGGGCAGCGCCTCAAAGAGCCCCGGCGCGAGCATCCGCCCCATCGCCACCAGGACCACCGGCAGGGTGAGGGCGAAGGCGAGCGCGAGGTCGCGGCGAAAGCCCGCCCGCTCCCGCTCCCGGGCCCGGGCCAGGGGGTCGCCGCGGTCCTCCAGGGCGACCGGGGTGTACCCGGCCTCGCGCACCGCCTCGAAGAGCGCCCCGGGCCCCACCAGGTCGGGGAGGTAGCGGACCGAGGCCCGGCCGCTCGCCAGGTTGACCTCGGCCTCCACCACGCCCGGAAGCCGGGAGAGCGCCCGCTCCACCCGGGGAACGCAAGCAGCGCAGGTCATCCCCTCGACCCCGAAGGTGAGGCGCTCGACCACCGGCCGGTAGCCGGCCTCCTCGATGCGGCGGAGGACCTCCTCGATCGAGGCGTCGGGCGCGACCCGCACCACCGCCTGCTCGGTGGCCAGGTTGACCCGGGCCTCGAGCACCCCGGGCGCGCCCTGAAGCGCCCGCTCGACCCGCCGCACGCAGGCGGCGCAGGTCATCCCCTCCACCCGAACCGGCACCTCGGCGGCGCTCATCGGTACTTCAACACCTCCATCAGCTCCTCGACCAGGGCCTCGACGTCCCCCCGCTCGTGGGCGGTGGCGACGTGGTCCTTGAGGTGGCTTTTGAGCACCAGCTCGCCCACCCGGTCGAGCGCCCCCTGAACGGCCTTGATCTGGCGCAGCACGTCCACGCAGTAGACGTCCTCCGACTCGAGCATCCGGAGGATCCCCTCGACGTGGCCGCGGATCGAGAGGAGGCGGCGTCGCGCCTCCTCCCGCACCGCAGGATCGAGCCTGAGCTTGTGCTTAGGCATCGCCCTCTACACTCGCGAGACGGTAGCCCTCGGCCTCTAGGGCCGCGCGGAGGGCCGCCGGGTCGGGCCGCCCCTCGATCACCGCCTCGCCCCGATCCAGGCTCACCTCGACCACCCGCTCCACGCCAGCGAGCTGGGAAAGCGCCTTCTTCACCGCCATGACGCAGTGGGCGCAGCTCATGCCCTCGATCCGAACCCGCATCCTAGCCTCCCTCCTACCCCTCCCCCGGGGGGAGGGGTAGGGTCAGGATAGCGGGCCTTCACGAGGAAGAATGTGGCCCGGTCTACGCCCCGGCAAGGCCGAGCCGCTCGGCGTCCTTTTGCATCGCCTCGATCACGAAGGCGGCGTGCTCCCAAAGATCCACGCCGAGAAGCTCCGCGCCCCGCTTCAGGACCTCCCGGTCCACCCCGCGGGCGAACGATTTATCCTTGAACTTCTTCTTGAGGCTTTTCACCGTGAGCGAGTGGATACTCCGGTCGGGGCGCACGTAGACCGCGGCGGTGACCAGGCCGGTGATCTCGTCGGAGGCGAAAAGCGCCCGCTCGAGGAGGCTCTCGGGCTCGACCCCGGAGCGCTCCGGGGCGTGGGCCAAAACGGCCCGGACGATCTCCGGCGGGTAGCCCTTTTCCTCGAGCACCTTCGCCCCCACCTTGGGGTGCTCGTCGGGGTAGCGCTCGTAGTCGAAGTCGTGGAGCAACCCGGCGATCGCCCAGGTCTCCTCGTCTTCGCCGAACTTCTTGGCGTAGGCGCGCATCACCGCCTCGACCGCGTACATGTGGCGGCGCAGGGCCTCGGACTCGGTCCACTCGTGCATCAGGCGAAGGGCGTCGTCGTAGCTCGGCATGACCCCAGTCTATTCGTGCCAGAGTGGGGTCGTGGAGCTTTGGGTATGGATCGGAACGCTGGCCTTCGCGGTGGGCGGGGCGCTCGAGGCGGTGCGAAGGGGCTTCGACCTGGTCGGGGTTCTCTTGACCGCGAGCATCACCGCCGTCGGCGGCGGCTCGGTGCGGGATCTGGTGGTGGGCCGGCTCCCGCCCTCGGCCCTCACCGACGAGGGCCTGCTCTGGGCGGTGGCGGCGAGCGGCGCGCTCACCTTCTTCCTCCACCCCCGCCTGGCCCGGCTCGAGCGGGGGCTTTACTACGCCGACACCCTGGGCCTCGGGGTCTTCGCCGCCCTGGGAGCGGCCGAGGGGCTCGCGGCCGGGCTCGGGTTTTGGGGCGTGGTCTTCGCCGGCACAGTGAGCGGGGTGGGCGGCGGGGTGCTCCGCGACCTGCTCACCGGGCGGATCCCCGGGGTCTTCTACCGCGCCGGCGACCTCTACGCCACCGCCGCGGCCGCCGGCGCCGCCACCCTCTACCTCACCGGAGCCCTCTGGGCAGCGGTCCTGGTGACGCTCGCCCTCCGGCTGGGCGGGCGCCGGCTGGGCCTCCGCCTACCCACCCCGCGCTAACGAAGCACGAGCCCCGTCGGGGCCGCTGATCCAGCCGCTGAGGAAGCGCCGGCCCTCTTCCCCGAGGATCAAAGCGTGCGGGTAGCATGGACCCGTGCGCATCGGCTACGGCGAGGACGCCCATCGGCTCATCGAGGGCAGGCCGCTGGTGCTGGGCGGGGTGGCGATCCCCTCGGAGCGGGGGCCGCTCGCCCACTCCGACGGCGACGCCCTGCTGCACGCCCTCACCGACGCTTTGCTCGCGGCGATCGCGTGGGACGACATCGGGGCGCTCTTCCCCGACGACGCCCCCGAGAACAAAAACCGCCCCTCCCAGGACTTCCTGCACGCCGCCCGGGAAAGGGTCGAGGCGGCGGGGTACCGGGTCGCCCAGGTGAGCGCGGCGGTGATCCTTGACCGGCCCAAGCTCGGCCCCTACCGGGACCCCATCCGCGCGAGCGTCGCCGAGCTTTTGGGGCTTTCCCCCGACCGGGTGGGCCTCACCTTCAAGACTAGCGAGGGGCTCGCCCCGGACCACGTGCAGGTCCGGGCGGTGGCGCTACTCCTTCCCCTCGACCAGCTTTAGCCCCACGTCCCAGAGCGCGAGCTGCCCCTCCACCACCTCGAGAAGGATCGCCGAGGCCTCGGCCATGCCCAAAGCCTCCACCACCACCTCGGCCAGCTCCTCGAAGTCGTGTAGGAAGGCCTCGATCACCGGCGAGGTGCGGCGCTCCCAGTAGGCCCGGGGGAGGTCGTCCTCGGGCTCGAGGGGCTTGAGCGCGTCGAACTGGAGCTTGGTGCCGAGCCAGACCATGATCATCGCCCGGTCCCAGCCCTGGGTGAAGACCGCCTGGACCCGGTCCCCCCAGGCGTCGATCGCCGGGTCCTCGATCCCGGGTTCGGCGTGAACCTCGAGCCAGTCGAGCTCCTCGGTAAGGAGCATGAGGGCCTGGGCGACCACGTAGCGGTGGCTCTTGGGAACCTCGGAGAGCAGGCAGCCCAGGGCGGCCATCGCCCGCTCGAACCAGCGGGCCTCGCAAGCGAGCCAGCGGGCCACCGCCCGCTCCGAGGGGGGCTTTTCCAAGATCCGCAGGAAGGGGTGCCGCTTCGCGCGGTCCCAAACCTCGCGGTAAGCGGCGAGCAAACGCCGGGTCGCGCGCATCACTTAAGACTAACTCCTGTTTCGTTTTCGGGTCGTGCCCGGTGGCCAACGGAGCGCATCCAAGCTTTTGCTTAGGTGGGCTTGCACAACTTTCGGGATCCTGGCCGCGCGCGCCGGACTGGGAGAAACCTGAACTGGCTCCCAATCAATCGCGCCCGAGGCCGTAGAGCAGCGCCTCCACCTCCTCGAGGTAGGCGTCCTTGGGGATGAGCTCGAGCCTCCGGCTCCCCCGGGCGGGGTAGTAGGCCTGGTCGAGGCGGAGCGGGCGCCGGGGCTCCCGGTGCCGGCGCACCTCGGCGGGCCGGAGCACCGACCAAAAGCCCACCGCCACCCGCTCGGAGGCGAGCACCAGGGCGAGCCAGACCACCCGGATCCGCATCCCCGCCCCCTAGCGCCCGGGCTCGAGCACAAGCCGCGCCTTCGGCGCCCCCGCCCGCATCGGCAGGTACGCGCCCCGGGCCCAAAGCGGAAGGAGATCAGCGTAATGCCGGCTGAACACGTTCCCCGACTGCCCCATGGGGTGGATGAAGCGGCTCTCCTCGGGCCGCCCGAGGTCCACGAGCTGGCGGTAGGAGGGCCCCCAGAACATGCGGAAGCCCTCGGGCCGGTAGATGCCCACGTTCACCGTGTAGCGGTCGCCCCCGTGGGCGATGCGGCGCTCGAAGAGGCGGCGCAACCGGGGGTCCTGGCTCATCACCAGGTGGCGGAAGACCGCCGGGTGGAGCTGCCCCCAGGGCGGCACCTCTTCCCCGAGCCGCCGGAGCGCGGCCTCGAGGGCGTCGGCGGCGAACTCCAGGCAGCCCACGCCGCGGGCGGTGCAGGCCGGGTCCCCCTCGAGCATTGCCCGGAGCAGGTAGCGGGGCTCCTCCCAGTAGCGCTCGCCCACCTCGGCCTCGGGGAGGCGGGTGAGCTCGGTGTACCAGGCCTCGAAGACGCTCGCCTCCTCGCTCTTCGCCCGGGCGTCGCCGTCCCAGGCGAGGAGCCGCTGCTGCCACGCCCGGGCCGCCTCGCTCTTGGGGTGGATGCGCTCGAGCACCGGTTTGAACGCCCAAAAGAGCAGGCTCACCTCGTCGAGCTGGATCGCCGCCAGGCTCTCGAGGTCGTGCTTTTCCTCGGCCCTCAAAAGCGCCTCGATCCGCTCCGCCCGGTAGGGCTCGGCCCAGTCCACCCCGAGCAGGTAGGGGTAGTCCTTGGGCACGGGCTTTTGGTTCGCGGTGACGATGTAGCCCTCGGGCGGGTCCTCCACCCGGGGAAGCGCCTCGAAGGGGATCCAGCCCTGCCAGTCCCACGCCCCGTTCCCGGGCACCGGGTAGGCCCCCGAGTGGCCGGGCTTTCGGATCGGGATCCGCCCCGGGGCGATGTAGGCGATCTTCCCGCTCCGGTCGGCGTAGACGAAGTTCTGGCTGGGGGCGACGTAGTAGCGGAGCGCGGCCAGGAACTCCTCGAAGCTCCGGGCCCGCTGGAGCCGCATGAAGGCCTCCAGGGTGGTGTCCCCCGGGTCCAGGCTCACCCAGCGAAGCGCGAGCGGGGCCTGGCCGGGAACCTCGACCACGTCGGAGATCACCGGCCCGTAGACGGTCTCCCGCACCCGGAGGCGCTCGGGGTCCCTGCCCTTCACCGGGATGACCTCCTCCCGCACCCGGTAGGGGCGGACCTCGCCCTTGTAGCGGTAGCCGCCCCCCACCTCCTCGAGCACGTAGAGGTCCTGGACGTCCGCCCCCATGTTGGTCACCCCCCAAGCGATCCGGTCGTTCCTCCCGATCACGATCCCGGGAAGCCCGGGGAAGCTCGCCCCCACCGCGTGAAAGCCGGGGGCGGAGAGCTCCATCAGGATCCAGATCGAGGGGGCGGTGAGGCGGAGGTGGGGATCGTTGGCGAGCAGCGCGCCGCCGCTCTTGCTTCGCCAGGGGGCCACCACCCAGTTGTTCGAGGCCCAAAGCCCGACCCGGGTCTTCTGGCTGAGCTCGAGGAGCGCGTCCGCGAGCGTTTCAGCCCCCGCCTCGGGAAGCGCGGCGACGCTTTTCACCACCGTGGGCGCGTCCTCGGGGTAGGGGGGCATGAGCTGGTTGATCCGCTCTTTCGAGAGTCCGCGGGCGAGCAGGCGGTAGCGCTTGAGCTCCTGGTCGTAGTTCTTGGAAAGCTCCCAGCTCATCAGCTTGGCCCAGACCAAGGCGTCCGCCGGCTTCCAAGGCTCGGGGCGGAAGCCGAGCAGGCGAAACTCCAGGGGAAGCGGCGGGTTCGTCTCCAGGTAGGCGTTGATCCCGGCAACGTAGGCGTCGAGCTGGTCGCGGATCTCGGGGGAGAGCGCCCGGTAGGCCTCTTCGGCGGCGCGGTAGACACCCAGGGTGCGCATGAACCGGTCGGTGGGAAGCGCCGCCTCCCCCAGCACCTCGGCAAGCCGCCCGGCCCCGAGCCGCCTTTGAAACTCCATCTGCCAAAGCCGCTCCTGGGCGTGGGCCACCCCTTGGGCGAAGAAGAGGTCGGCGAGGCTCTGGGCCTCGATCCGGATCACCCCGTAGGCGTCCCTTTGGATCTCGGCGGTGGCGGAAAGCCCCGAAAGCGCGAGCCGGCCGCTGGTCCGGGGCAGGGTCGCAGTCTTCGCGTAGTAGTACCCGCCCACCAGGACGAGCAGGGCCAGAACCACCAAAACTCCCAGAGTGAGCTTCAAAAGCCGCCAAAACATGCCGCCCCCTTTTCGCCTAACGCGAGGCCGTACTTGCTCTATACAATAGCCCGGTTCCAGGAGGTTGCATGCCCCAAGGTCTGCCCCTCACCATCGGTATCGAGGAAGAGTACCAGCTCGTCGACCCCGAGACCCGGGACCTCGCCCCCATGGCGAGCCGGGTCCTGGCAGACGCGCCCGCCTACCTCACCCGGCTTCTGAACCCCGAGCTCCACCAGGCGATGATCGAGATCGGCACCCCGCCGGCGGAGAACATCCGCGAGGCGTATCGCTTCTTGAAGGACATGCGCACGGTGGTCGCCGAGCTCACCGAGCGGCACGGCGTGCGCATCGTCGCCGCCGGCACCCACCCCTTCGCGCTCTGGGAGGAGGTGCCGATCACCGAGAAGGAGCGCTACCAAGAGCTTCTCGGAGAGTTGCAGGACGCGGTGCGGGCGCTCCTCATCTTCGGCACCCACGTGCACATCGGGGTCGGGGGCGACCTCGAGTTCCGCATCGACGCGATGAACGTGCTCCGCTACATGCTCCCCCACATGCTCGCCCTCACCGTCTCGAGCCCCCTTTGGCGCAACCGCAAGACCGGCCTCAAGAGCTACCGCAGCCTGATCTGGCGCAACCTTCCCCGCACCGGCATCCCGGTGGTCTTCGACTCCCACGCCGCCTACCAGCACTTCGTCGACGTGCTCATCCAGACCGGCTCGATCCCCGACGCCTCCCGGATCTGGTGGGCGATCCGGCCCCACCACGCCTACCCCACCCTCGAGTTCCGGGCCTTCGACCTCGCCACCAACCCGATGGACGTGACCGCGGTGGCAGCGCTGGCCCAGGCGCTCGTCTACAAGCACTACCTGATGCGCCAGGACAACATCACCTTCCGCATCTACCCCACCCCGATGATCGAGGAGAACCTCTGGCGGGCGGCCCGCTATGGGCTTGAGGGCAAGCTCATCGACTTCGGCGAGCGCCGGGAGAAGTGGGCCCGGGACCTGATGGTGGAGCTCGTCGAGTTCGTGGACGAGGTCCTCGACGAGCTCGACGCCCGCTGGGCGGTGGAGCACGTCTTCCATATCCTCGGCCGAGGCACCTCCGCCGACCGGCAGCTCGCGATCTTCGAGGAAACCGGGGACGCCCGGGCGGTGGTGGACTGGCTGGTCGAGGAAACCCTGAACTTCCCGGAGGAAGGCGAGGAAAAGCGGGTATAATCGCCTTCCGGAATGCCGTGCGTCGCCGCCGATACGCTCGCCGACTTCGAGGCCACCCTTCCCCGCTACCTCGCCGACCTCAAAACCCTGGTGGGGTTTGAGACCCCGAGCTGCTCGGCCCGGCTCGCGAAGGAGGTCCGGGCCGAGTGCCTTCGGCACCTGAGGGCGGCGGCAGCTTGGCTTGAGGGGCGGTTCGCGCTGCTCGGGCGGGTGGAGCGGATCGAGCTCCCCACCGGGCCCCTGCTCAAGGTGACCCGCCGGGGGCGGGGGCCGAACGTGCTCCTCCTTGCCCACTACGACACCGTGCACCCCCGGGGCTCGTGGAAGACGCTCTGGCGCGAGGACGCGGAGAAGATCTACGGGCCCGGGATCTACGACATGAAGGGGGGCCTGCTCTTCATCCCCTGGGCGGTGCGCCACCTGATCACCGCCGGGCTCGAGCACCCCTACCTCACCATCCTCCTCACCCCCGACGAGGAGATCGGCTCCGAGGCCTCGCGGGAGGTGATCCTGCAGGAGGCGACCCTGGCGGACGCGGCGCTCGTCCTCGAGGCCCCCACCCGAAACGGCGACCTCAAGGTGGCGCGGAAAGGGGTGGGGCTCTTCCGCGTCCAGGTCAAGGGCAAGGCCGCCCACCAGGGGGTGGAGCCCGAGAAGGGGGTGAACGCGGTGGTGGAGGCCGCCCACTTCGTCCTCTTCGCCAAGGCCCAGGAGGACCTGGAGGCGGGGACCACGGTGGGCTCCAACGTGATCCGGGGCGGGTTCGCGAGCAACGTGGTCGCCCCCGAGGCCGAGCTGCTCGTGGACCTCAGGGCCTGGACCGAGGCCGAGGCCCGCCGGGTCGAGGCCGCCCTCGCCGGCTACCGCCCGAAGACCCCGGGGGCCCGGGTCTGGGTCGAGGGCGGGCTGAACCGGCCCCCGATGGAGCCCACCCCGGACTCGATGCGCCTGTTCGAGATCGCCCGCGAGGAGGCCGAGGCGCTGGGGTTCGAGGTGGGGCCGGGCAAGGTGGGGGGCGGCTCCGACGGCAACTTCACCCAGGCCAAGGGGGTCCCCACCCTGGACGGACTCGGCCCCGTGGGCGGCGGCGCCCACCAGCCCATCGAGCACGTCCTGAAGGCGAGCCTCGCGCCCCGGGGGGCGCTCCTCGCCCGCCTCCTCGCCCGGCTTGTAGACTGGCGGTAGATGTTCTTTCGCCGCGAGGAGCACCTGAAGAGCGAGGGGAACTTCTTCCTCTGCCGGGTGCGGACCCGCTCGGGCGAGGTGGTTCCGCTTCGGATCTCGAAGTCGGCGGAGATCTCCCCGAGCGAAGGGGGCTACTACCTGAGGAAGGAGATCGTGGCCCCGAAAAGTCTCGACCGGGCGGTGCTCGAGGTCTGGTTTGACCGCCGGATGCGCCCGGTGCGAAAGGCGGTCGAGGGCGGCGAACTCGTACCCATTCAGGAGTGGCGATGAAGCGGAAGAACCTACTGGCGGCCGAGAAGAAACCCCTTTTCGAAGGCGCCCGGGCCACCGCCTTCGGCGGCGAGCGGGCGATGGTGAACTACGTCGAGCTCGCGCCCGGCACCGACGTCCCCGAGCACGCCCACCCCGAGGAGCAGCTCACCCTGGTGCTCTCGGGGCGGATCCTCTTCGTGCTCGAGGGGGAGGAGGCCGAGCTCGGCCCGGGCGAGGCGGTCTGGGTGCCCAAAGGCGCGCGCCACCGGGTGCGGGCGCTCGAAGAGAGCGTCGTGCTCGACGTCTTCAGCCCGGTGCGGGAGGATCTCCTCGGGAAGCTCGGCTAGCGGGGCCGGGATAAACGTAGGTGAAAAAGAGGGCGAGCAAGAAACCCACGAACAAAGCTTCTACGGCCTGCCCCCGCGAGACCGACGGTTTCCAAAGAAAATCCAAAAGCAGATACGTACCCGCGATTGCGAAGGTCAAAAACCAAAGCCAACGCCCGCGGTCAAGACAAACCTTCATGTTCGAATTTTAACGCAGGGATTCCAAAAACTCCCGAAGGTCCATTTCGTCCTCGATAAATCGAACCAGCGCCAGATCCGCCTCCCCGATCTCGAGCGCCGGCGCGAGGAGCGCCCGCCACTCGGCGTGGACCGCGAGCGGCCGCACCGGCCGCCCGGCGGCCCGGTCCACGTAGGCCCGGTTCCAGGCGGCGACGATCTCGGCGAGGGTCCCAATGCCGCCGGGCAGGGCGACGTAGGCCGCGCCCAGGTCGAGGAGCCGCTCGATACGGGAGAGCAGGCTGGGGGAGGGGAGCTCGGGCTCCACGAAGGGGTTCGGCCCGTCCCGCGCGGGAAACACCGCCGGCGCGGTGACCCCGAAGACGAGGGCCCCGGCCTCCCTCGCCCCCCGGCTGGCCGCCTCCATCACCCCGCCGTAGCCGCCGGTGGCGAGGTCGAAGCCGAGCTCGCCGATCGTCCGACCGAAGGCGTAGGCCCGGGCGTAGGCCTCGCCGCCGGGCGCCGCCCGGGAAGAACCGAAGAGCGCGACGACCTTCCTCACGCCAAAAAGCCTATACCATGGGCGCCGTGGACCTTTTGACCTGGGCCTACGCGCTGGGCACCCTCCTCTTTTGGTCCTCGGCCTTCGCCGGCATCCGGGCGGCGCTCGCGGGGCTTTCGCCCGGGCACCTGGTGCTCCTTCGCTTCATCGCCGCCTCGGCGGTCCTCCTCCTCTACGCCCAAAGGGCCCGCCTCCCCCTGCCCGCCCGGGAGGACTGGGGGCGGTTCCTTGCCCTCGGCTTCCTCGGGGTCTTCGGCTACCACACCGCCCTCACCTACGGCGAGGTCTCGGTGACCGCCGGGGCCGCAAGCCTTTTGATCGCCACCTCGCCGGTCTTCATCGCGCTCTTCGCCCGGTTCTTCCTCGGCGAGCGGCTTTCCCCGGGGGCCTGGGCGGGGCTCGCCCTCGCATTCCTGGGCGCGGTACTGATCGCCCTCGGCGAGGGGGAAGGGCTCGGCTTCGACCCGGGGGCGATCCTGGTGCTCCTCGCAGCCCTCTCGGGCTCGCTCTACTTCGTCGGCCAGAAACCGCTCCTTCACCGCTACTCCGCCCAGGCGGTGACGGTCTACACCCTGGTGGCGGGGACGCTGCCCCTTTTCGTCTTCCTGCCGGGCTTCGGCGAGGCGCTCGCCGAGGCCCCCCACTCCGCCCTCCTCGCCGCGCTCTACCTCGGGGTCTTCCCTGGGGCACTAGCCTACTTCCTCTGGGCCAAGGCGCTCGCCCGGGTGCCCGCCAGCCTGCTCGCGAGCAGCCTCTACCTGAATCCGGTGCTGGCGGTGGTCATCGCGGGCATTTGGCTCGGGGAGTGGCCCACCGCCCCGGTGGTGGCGGGCGGCCTGCTGGCCCTCGTCGGCGTGGGGCTGGTGCAGCGGTTTAACCCGCGCTGAACCCGGCCGCCCGGAGGATAGGGCCATGCGGGGCGCGGCGGTCGGACTCCTTTTGCTCTTCGGTCTGGCCCTGGGGCAGGCGATCCGGCTCGGAATCGCCCTCGAGGGGCAGCTCTTGCCCCTCGGGGTAGGGGCGTTCCTCGAATGCCGAAGCGAAGGGAGCGGGCTCGCGCGGGCGCAGATCGGCTACGACTACGTCGGGCCCTACCTGCTCGGGGAGCTGGGCCTTGTCCTCGAGGAAAACCCCTGGCGACGGCGATGGGCCTCCTTCGGCGGGGGCTACTACCTCGAGGGGGGAAACGGAGCGTTCGGCTTCCTCCTCGCCGGGGCGGGGAGCTACGACTACGAACAGAGCTTCGGGATCTGGGGCGGGGTGATGCTCCCCCTGGACCCTGTCCTTTGGGAGGCCGAGCTCGGCTCCGGCGGGGGGCTCGCCCTCTTCGCCCTGCTCCGGGTGCGCCTCGAGCTCGCCGAGCTCGAGCTCCGCTAGAAGTTCAGGCGGAACCCCTCGGCGAAGGCGTCGATACGGCGCACCACCTCGTCGGCCAGCCGGCGGAGCTCCCGCAGGAGCAGGGTGGCGCGGGATCGCTCCTCGGCGATCCGGTCCTCGATCTCGGCGATCTGGCTGGCGAGGGCAAACTCCTCCTCGCGGAGCCGGTCCACCTTCTCGCGGAGCGCCTCGAGCCGGGCGCTGGCCTCGGCGAGCCGCTCGAGCAGCTCGCGCCGGGTGGCAAGAAGCGCCTCCTCCTCCCGCGGGCTCTCGGCCGCCTCGAGGAGCTGGCGGTTGCGGCGGAGGCGGGCCCTGAGGTCGGCCACCTCGTGGCGGAGCCGGTTGAGGGCGCGCACCGCCTCGAGCGCCTCCCCCTCGCGCTCGAGCAACCGGGTCTCGAGCGCCTCCCGCTCCCTTTGCAGCTCCTCGATACGGGCCACCCGCTCGGCGAACTCGTCCTTCAGCCGGGCGAACCGGTCGGCGAGCCGCTCGATCGCCTTTTGCACCTCGACCAGGGGTTCCATACCCCCATCCTAGAAGAACTTCCGGTACTCGTAGGCGCCGAGGTCGGGCAGGAAGTCGCGGGGGCGGCCGTCTAGGTCCCAGAGCACCCCCGCGGGCCGGCCCGCGTCGATGGCGTCGCTTTCCGCGGTGAGGTGGTAGTCCCCGGGCGCGCCCCAGGCGGGCTCTTTGAACCCGGGACGGCCGCAAAAAACTCGGGGACCGATGGCCCCGATCCCGTCGCAGTGGTAGCGGCGCCCGCCCCAGACCAAAAGGTCGCCGTCGGCGGCGGAGAAGAGGACCCCGTCGGCGGCAAGCCGGGTGGAGCCGGCCAAGAAGACCGGGCTCCGGGGGCCACGGGCGGAGAGGAGGACGTTCCTGAGCTCGAGCTCCACCGGCACGTCGCGGTGGTCGTACTGCACGTGCATCAGGTAGTTCTGGCCGAGGGCGTCGTCGATGGTGACGTGCCTCAGGACGAAGCGCGCCCCCGCCTGGGCGGTCGAGATCACCACCGGCGACCAGGGCGAGGTCCGGGGGTCGCCGTCCCCGCGCCCGTAGATGAGGACGTTCTCGAGCACCCCCTCCGAGCCCCAGAGCTTCACCCCGTCGCCCCAGTTGTTGGCGACCACGGCGCGGGTGATCCGGGTCCGGGCCGCCTTGCTGTCGATGCCGTCGCCCCAGTTGTGCTCCACCACCACCCGGTCCAGCCAGATCGGCCCCTCCGAAGCCTCGATCCCGAACCCGTCGGGCCGGTCGTAGGGCCGGTCGCTGCCGTCCCCGCCCTGGTAGTAGTGGCCGCTATAGGCGAGCCGGGTCTCGCGGATCACCACCCGGCGGAACCCCCCGGCCTCGCCCCGGGGACCGCCGATCGCCCCGAAGCCGGCGTACTCGATGCAGCTTTTTTCGATGCGGAGGTCCTCGACGTCGGCGAGGTCGATCCCGAACTGGTCGAGGTGGTGGATGTAGACGTCGTAAAGCCAAAGCTGCCGCACCGGCGCCCCCGCCCCGTGGATCCCCTCGCGGAACGCGACGTTTTCCGCCTCGGGGTTGTGGGTGATCTCGAGGTGGGCGATCCGCACGTAGGCGGCGCCGGAGACGTCGATCGCGGTGCGGAGGTTGTCCTGACCGGCGAGGACCGGATAGGGAGCGTCCAAAAGGCCGCAGAGGGTGATCCAGCGCCCCGGCTCTCCCGAGGGCACGAAGAGGATGTCGTCGGGGTAGCGCTTTAGGACGTAGCGGCCGGGCAGGAGGACCAGGGTGTCCCCGGGCGAAAGCCGCCGCACCGCTTAGCCGGGGCTTTTCCAAGGGGCCGCGCGGGTCCTGGGGGCGGCGTCGTCGCCGTCGGGAGCGACGTAGTAGACCCGGCCGGCGGTGTCCTCTGGGGGACAGGAAAACGCCGCTCCCCCGGAGGGGGGCGGCGGGGGCGGGGCCCCTCGGTCGCGCCCCGGCAGCCCGCGAGGAATAAGAAAAGGGCGAGCAAAAGCGGCCCGGCTTTGCGCATGGATTCCATTTTCCACCCCCGCCCCGGGCGGGGGCAAGCCTTTTTGGTAGGCTGGGCGCCGTGCGGGTGGCCGACTACGTTGCCGACGCCTTGGCGCAAGAACGACCGGTGGTGGCGCTCGAGTCCACCGTGATCACCCACGGCCTCGCCCGGCCGGAAAACCTCGAGGTCGCCCGGGCGATGGTCGAGGCGGTGCGGGAGGCGGGCGCGGTCCCGGCGGTGATCGCGATCCTAAGAGGCGAGGTCCGGGTGGGGCTAGAGGAGGCCGAGCTCGAGGCGCTCGCCGCCGACGAGGAAGCCGAGAAGGCGAGCCTATGGAACCTCGCCGCCCTGGTGGCAAGCGGCCGCAGTGCCGGCACCACCGTCGCCGCCACCGCCCACCTCGCTCGCCGGGCGGGGATTTTGGTCTTCGCCACCGGCGGGATCGGCGGGGTGCACTTTTCTCCCTTCGACGAGTCGGCGGACCTCGTCGCCCTCTCCAAAACGCCGATCCTGGTGGTGAGCTCGGGGATGAAGAGCATCCTCGACCTCGAGGCCACCCTGGAGCGGCTCGAGACCCTCGGGGTCGCCCTCGTCGGCTACCGGACCGACCGCCTCCCGGCCTTCCACAGCACGGAAAGTCCCTATTCCCTCCCCGCGCGGGTGGAAAGCCCAAGGGAGGCGGCGGCGGTCTTCCGCGCTCAAGCAGCGCTCGGGCTCTCCCAGGCGGTGCTCGTCTTCAACCCGGTCTCCAAGGGGCTCCCCTTCGAGCAGGTGCGGGCCTGGGTCGAGGCGGCGAACGCCGAGGCCAAAGCCCGGGGGATCCAGGGCAAGGCCCTCACCCCCTTCCTCCTAAGGCGCCTCGCCGAGCAATCGGGCGGCGCCACCGACCGGGTGAACCGGCGGCTCCTCGTCAAAAACGCCCGGCTCGCGGGAGAGATCGCCCGCGCCCTCGCGGAGTAAGATGGGCGAGGTGTGCGAACTCGGGGAAAAGCTGAAGCGGGCCCGGGAAGCGCGGGGGCTCAGCCTGGAAGAGGCCGCCCGGCGGGCGCGGCTTAGCCGGGCGTACCTGGAGGCGCTCGAGGACTGCCGCTTCGGCGAGCTTCCCGAGCCCGCCCTCACCCGGGCGCACCTGAGGCGGCTCGCGGGGATCCTGGGGCTTGAGCCCGAGAACCTGGTCGCCCTCTACCCCTGTCTCTTATACACATCTGACGCT
>WFXV01000113.1 GCA_015490435.1 Thermaceae bacterium | reverse complement strand
GGGTTTGGGCGCCGGCTGCTTGGCGGCCAGGATGGCCTTTTGCCGCTGGGGTAGAGGCACGAACGGGTTGGGCGGGGCTTCCACCGCCTCCTGGGGCGGGGGTGCCGCCACCTCGGGCTTCTCCGCCGCCGGAGGCGGGGGCGCCTCCTCCGGGGCTTTGGTGACCAGGAAGGGCAGGGGCAGGATCTCGAGCGCCCGGGCGCTTGCCGAGGTGGCCGCCTTCGCCTTCTCCGCGGGAACCGGCTTGGGCGGGGGCGGGCTGGTCTCGGCCGCTTGCTGCCCCTGGGTGTAGAGCACGTACCAGGCCGCCACCGCCGCGACCAGGAGAAGTACGGCGATCAGGATCTTCGCCTGGGGGCTAAGCTTCACGGTTCCTCCTCCCCGCGCGGGCCCCGGTAGACGTAGAAGCGCACTGTGAGGCTAGCGCCGATCCGGGGATTGAGCGCGTTTTGCTCGGCCACCGTGAGGTTGACGCCGTTGATCGAGCTGTAACGCTTCAGCGACTCGAGCCTCTTCAGGTAGGCGTAGAGCTCGGGGAAGGGCGCCTCCATGCGGAGGCCGACGTCTACGCTCGCGACCTCGGCGATCTCGCTCTGGGTCGGGTTCCGGGTGAGCGAGCTCAGGGTCACGCCGGTTTCCTTGGCGTTTTTGGAGAGCAGGTCGAGGACCTCGTAGAACTTCTCCTCTTCGGGGAGCGCCGCAAGGAAGCTCTGGATCTCCTTTTCCAAGGCGGCGATGCGCTCCCGGAGCTGGGGCAGGCGGCGCTTGGCCGCGAGGCCCTTGTTGCGCTCGATCTCGAGCCGCTGGATTTCCTGCTCGGTCTGGGCGATGCGGGCCTGGGTGGGCTTGAGCCAGAAGTAGTACCAGAGGATGCCGAGGAGCAGGAAGACGCCGATGACGATGAGCGCCAGCGTGCGGGAGTCCAGCTTACTGAGCGCCTTCATTCTTCCCCTCCTCGCTTGCCTCCGGCGGCTTCACCACCATGCCCACGTTGGTGCTGAAGCTGTAGATGCCAGTCTTCTTGTCGTAGCTCGCGTTCTGGAAGTTGATGCCGAAGCCGGGGTCGGTTTCGAAGGTGTGGACGAAGTCGATGAGGGCCTGGTCGGAGGCGGCCTCACCCCGCAGGGTGAACTCCACCTGCGCCGGCACGCCGTAGACCTGCTGGGCGCGCGCGGGGTCGATGGGGCGGGCGTTGATCGAGGCCAGGCTGACGGTGAGCCGACCTCCGCGTCGGGGCAGGCGGCGCAGGAAGTTGGCCAGGTACTCCGACCAGGGCTTGAAGGTGGCCCGGACCTCCCGGGCGACCCCGGCGATCTGTTCCAGTTCCTTGCGGCGTTTTTCCAGCTTGCGGTACTCGTTGACGTAGGGGCGCAGGATCTGAACCTCGGCCCGGAGCTGGTCGCGCTCGTTCAGGCGGGCGTTGAGGGTGCTCTGGGTTTGCACCGTGATGTAGCCCACCACGCCCAGGATGACGAGCGGCACCACGATCGCGGCGGTCCGCCACCAGTCGGGGCCCGCCCGACGCCTCAGGCGCTTGGGGAGGAGGTTCAGGTTAACCAACGCGGCTCACCCCCCGAAGTGCCAGCCCCACCGGGACCACGAACTCGGGGCCGAGCTCCTGCAGGAGCCCGGCGTCGAAACGGCCGGTGTCGATCTTGAGGTTTTCCCAGGGGTCGATCTCGGAGAAGTTGATGCCGAGCGCGTCGGAGAGCAGCCCCTTGAGCCCCTTGAGCTTGCTGCCGCCGCCCGCGATGTAGGCTTGGTCGAGGTTCTCCTCGCCGAACTGGGACTTGAAGAAGTCGAGGCTGCGCCGCACCTCGGTGGTGAAGTCGATCAGGATGGTGCGGATGGCGTCGTAGATCTCGGCGGGGCTGGGGCGGTCCTTGGGGGCTTCGAGCTCGAGGAGCGCCTCCTCGTCCTCGGTGGAAAGAGTGGCGAGGGCGTACTCCCGCTTGACCTCCTCGGCTTGCTCGGGCTCCATGCCGAAGGCGCGGGCGATGGCCTGGGTGAAGTCGCGACCGGCCACGCGGAGCGTGCGCACGAGGAGGGGGCGCTCGCCGCGGAGGAAGACCAGGGAGGAGGACTCGGCCCCCACCTCGAGGTAGAGGGTGATGGGCCTTTCGCCGTCCTCGCGGGGCGCGAGCCGGGGCTCGAGCGCCCGGAGCCCGGCGAAGGGTTTGAGGTCGACGACCAGGGGCTCGAGCCCAGCGGCAAAAAGCGTCTCCACCAGCTGGACGACGGTCTCCTCCTTGGCCGCGGCGAGGACGATCTCCATCTCCTCGCCTTCCTCAAGCTCCGCCGGGTCGTCGAGCAGGTCGAAGTCGAGCACGACCTCGTCGATGGGGAAGGGAATGTAGCGCTCCGCTTCCCAGCGAATGGCCTCTTCCAGTTCCTTCCGCTCCATCCGGGGAACTTTGATGATACGGGTAATCGCTACCTGGTTCGCCAGCGCGGTGACTACGTGTCGTTTGCGGGTGTGCGCTTCCTTGACCAGCTCGCGGACCTCCTCCGCCAGCGCGCCCGGATCCGCGATCAGGCCCTCGTGGAAAAGCCCCCCCGGAGTGGGGCGGATGGCGAAGCTCCTGAGCTGGGGCCCGCGACCGCCGAGTTCGACCAGCTTCAGGTTGGCGGCGCCGATCTCGAGCCCCAAGGCTTCGCTGCGGCTACGCAAAAGGTTGTTTAATACCGAGCCCACGCTGGCCTCCTAGCGTACTGCTTCTTAGCCTATCATGAGCTTTTCAGACCCCGGGGTTATTTTGCAAGGCCTGGATCACCGCGTCGGTGAACTCGTCGGTGGTGGCCTTGCCCCCGAGGTCCGGGGTGCGAGGCCCTTCGGCGAGGACCTTGTCCACCGCGGCCTCGATCTTGCGCGCCACCTCGTGCTCGCCCAGGTGGTCGAGCATCATGGCGGCGGAGAGGATGGTGGCGGTGGGGTTCGCGATCCCCTTGCCGGCGATGTCGGGGGCGGAGCCGTGGACCGGCTCGAAGATCGCCGCCCGGTCGCCGATGTTCCCGCTCGGGGCAATACCCAATCCCCCCACCAGGCCAGCGGTGAGGTCCGAGAGGATGTCGCCGAAGAGGTTTTCCATGACCAGGACGTCGAACTTCTGGGGCTCCCGCACCAGCCGCATGGCGCAGGCGTCCACGATGACCTCGCTGACCTCGACGGTGGGGTGGCGTTTGGCGGCGTCGTGGGCGGCCTCGAGGAAGAGCCCGTCGGATAGCGGGAGCACGTTGGCCTGGTGCACCAGCGCGAGCTGCCCCCGCCGCCGTTCGGCGAGCCTGAGCGCGTACTCGGCGATGCGGTAACTGGCCTCGTAGGTGATCACCCGGTCGGCGATTGCCACCTTGCCCCGGGCGTAAAGCCTCTCC